>JALORT010000041.1 GCA_025458755.1 Methylotetracoccus sp. | reverse complement strand
AGCACGGCCGCCCTGCAGACCGCCGACGGCGCATTCAGGTTATTGGCTTGCTGCGGCGAGGTGCCGGTGAAGTCGACCACCGCGGTCCGCTTGATCCGATCGACTCGGATGGCGACGCGAATCTCCGCCCCGTCGTCAAGTTCGGAGATAAACTCCCCGTCCGCCAGCGAGCCGATCACGTTCCGAACCGCCGCCTCCGCGTGATTCTGCACGTGGCCCATGTAGGCGAGCACCGTAGCCCGGGAATGATGCTCGACCATGGCTCGCAGTTGGTCGACGCCTCTCGCGTTTGCGGCGATCTGGGCCCGCAAGTCGGCGAGATTCTGTTCCGGGTTCCGAGCCGGGTATCGTCCGGACGCCAACCAGCGGCGCAGCCCGGTTTCGTCGAAACGCCCCCCCGCTACAATTCGGAGAGCCGAAGCCAGCACCCCCTCCTGTTCGATCGTATCGCTGTGGGGCGGCATCGAGCCGGGCGTGATCCCGCCAATATCCGCATGATGGCCGCGTGAGGCGACGAAGAAAAGCGGCCGGATCTCCGCCCCGACAAAAACGGGGGTGACCACGGTGATATCCGGAAGGTGGGTGCCGCCGGCATAGGGCGAGTTGGTCAGGTAAACCTCGCCGGGCTGCATGCCATCGCCGACGGCCGCGAGCAGTGCTTGTACGCTCGCGCCCATCGAACCCAGGTGCACCGGAATGTGGGGAGCATTCGCGATGAGGTCACCGCGGCGGTCGAAGACCGCGCAGGAAAAATCAAGCCGCTCCTTGATATTCACCGAATGGGCCGTATTCTGCAACGTAAAGCCCATCTGTTCGGCAACGGCCATGAATGCTTGGCCGAAGACCTCGAGCATCACCGGATCAACCGTATCCGCCGTCCCCGCAGCTAGAACCGGCGGTTCATTACGCCGCAGGATGAGGTGATGCCGTGCAGTGATCTCCCCGGACCAGCCTGGTTCGATCACCGTCGTCGACGTCGGTTCGATCACCATCGCCGGCCCTTCGAGACGAGCGCCCGGCGGCAAGCCACGCCGAAGGTAGATCGGCGTGCGGTGGAACGCTCCACCGACATAGAGCTGCGTGATCTCGACGGGTTCGCTGGGGGCGTCCGACGCTGCCGCGAGGCAGGGTTCCTCGATCCGCTCCGTCGTACCGACCAGTTCCACGCGCACGGTCTCCACGATCAGCGCCTTGTCCGGGTCGATGAACCCGAAACGCTGACGGTGGGCGCGTTCGAATGCAAGCCGCACGCCGCTCTCGGTCTCGCCGTCCCAGTCGACCGGCAAGGCGGTGTCGGACCCCTGGTAGCGGATCGCCAGCTGCCGCCGGGCGACCCTGCGGTGCGGCGGAATACCCTGAGCATCGAATTCCCCCGCGGCCTGCTGCTCGAGCTCGAGCGCCGCGGCCACGAGCCGGGTCGCCAGCGCTGCATCGAGCGGCGCGACGATCGCACGGGTCCGCAGCAGCCGATGGTCGGCCAGTCCCATGCCGTAAGCGGACAGTACGCCGGCGAGCGGATGCAGGAAAACGGTGCGAATCCCAAGTAAATCGGCAACGGCGCAGGCGTGCTGCCCCCCGGCGGCGCCGAAGCAGCACAGCGTGTAAGCGGTGACATCGTAGCCTCGCTGCACCGAAATCTTCTTGATCGCATTGGCCATGCTTTCCGCAGCCACGCGAAGAAATCCGTCCGCGACGGCTTCGGCTGTGGTCAGCCGCGCGCTGGCCCCGCTGATCTCCGCGGCGAGGCTGCCGAACCTCTCGCGGACGGTGTCCGCATCGAGAGCTTGGTTCGCCCGGGGACCGAACACTTGCGGGAAGAAGGCCGGATGCAGCTTGCCGACCAGCAGAGTGGCATCAGTCACACACAACGGCCCGCTGCGCCGGTAACACGCCGGGCCGGGATCGGCGCCAGCCGAATCGGGCCCCACGCGGCAGCGCAGCCCGTCGAAGTGCAGAACCGACCCGCCTCCCGCTGCGACGGTGTGGATGTTCAACAGCGGCAGGTGGAGTCGAATGCCGGCAATTTCGGCCTCGTCGTTGCGCTCGATGGTGCCGGCGAAGTGAGCGACGTCGGTCGAGGTCCCACCCATGTCAAACGTTACGATGCGCTCGAAGCCGGCCAGGCGTGAGGCCGTGATCGCCCCGATCACTCCGCCGGCGGGCCCCGACAGCAGACTGTCCTTGCCATTGAACCGGTGCGCCTCGGTCAGGCCGCCGTGCGACTGCATGAACGACAGGCTCGTGTCGGTGGCGCCGCCATGCCCTGCGGTCATTGCGCCCAAGCCCTTTTCCACTTGGTCCACGTAGCGCCGCAGCACCGGCGACAGATACGCATCGACCACGGTCGTATTGCCGCGACTGATCAAACGGATGGCCGGGCTGACCTGATGCGAAAGCGAGACCTGGACAAAGCCGAGGTCGCGCGCAATCTCGCCAACCGCCTTTTCATGACGAGAGTCACGCCAAGCGTGCATCAACGCGACCGCAACGGCGCGGATGCCCGCTTCATACGCTGCTTGCAATGCCGCCCGCGCCGACGCGACGGCCAATGGCTCGATCTCCTCGCCGTTGGCGTCGAGGCGGCCGTCGACCTCGATTACCTGCTCGTACAAGAGATCAGGCAGCCGGATATCGAGGGCGAAAATATCGGGACGGTTCTGGTAGCCGATGCGGAGCGCGTCGCGCAACCCGCGATTGATCACCAGCGCGGTACGCTCGCCCTTCCGTTCGAGCAGCGCATTGGTACCGACCGTCGTACCCATCTTCACCGCGCGGATGGGCGCGCCGCGATAGCGCGCGGACGGGGGCGAATCCAGAATATCGGCGATCCCCTGAAGCGCCGCGTCTGCGTAGTGCTCCGGATTTTCCGAAAGCAGCTTGCGGGTCGCGAGCGCGCCGTCAGGACTGCGGGCGACGACATCGGTGAAGGTACCGCCGCGATCAATCCAGAATTCCCAACCGGGGTCCGCCGCTGTCATCATCTTTGCCGAAAAAGTCGGGATGCGGTCACCGCACTGCCTCGAGGCGATCCGGAATACAGGGCACCGGCTCTTGGGGCGAGCGGTTCGGCCTCCGCAGAGGCGGGATAACAGAGTAAAGCCGTGTCCGGCGTCTCGGACAAGAGGCCGGACCGGCTAGAAAATTGACTAATTTCGTCGGATATGTTTTTATCAGATAAGGCCAAATTTAAGGGAGCACTGTAGTGCGGTTGACGACGAAGGGCCGCTATGCCGTCACGGCCATGCTCGACGTGGCCTATCATAGCGAAAAACGACCGGTGTCACTGACAGACATCGCGAAGCGCCAGAACATTTCATTATCCTACCTGGAACAGTTGTTCTCGCGGTTACGCCGCGCCGGCATGGTCGAAGGAGTCCGCGGTCCCGGCGGCGGATACCAGCTCAGCCGCGATGCCAAATTGATCAACATCGCCGACATCATCACGGCCGTCGATGAACCGCTGGATTCCACCCGCTGCGGCGGGCAAGGGAATTGTCAGAACGATCAGCCGTGTCTGACCCACGACCTGTGGATGGGCCTGAGCGAGCAAATTCGTCTCTACCTGTCCACGATCAATCTGCACGATCTCCTCCAGCGGAAGAACGTCAGGAGGGTGGCACAACGGCAGGATCGACGCGTCAAAATCACAGCAGTCATTACAGCGCCGCGCGAGGAAGCCGGCGCAGAAACCGGCGGATGATTTATTTCGACCACAATGCGACCACGCCCCTGGACGAGCGTGTCCTCGAAGTGATGCTGCCTTATCTGTCGCGCTTCTACGGCAATCCGTCCAGCCTTTACCGTCTCGGGAGAGTCGCACGCAGTGCGCTCGATACCGCGCGCGAACAGGTGGCCGCGCTGGTGGGAGCAAACCCACCCCAGGTGGTGTTCACCAGCGGCGGAACCGAGGCCAACAATCTGGCGATCAAGGGGCTCGGCCACCGATTGACGCGCGGACTCGCGGCCATGGGTGCGACCGAACATCCTGCGGTCACCGAACCGATGGCGCTTCTTGCCTCCCAAGGCTGGGCCGTGGAAACACTGGCCGTCGACGAGGAAGGACTGATCGCGCCGAACAGCGTGCGTGACCAGGCCGCGAAAGCGCTGTTCGCGTCCGTGATGTGGGCCAACAACGAAACGGGCGTGATCAATCGGATTCCCGAGATCGCCGCCGACCTGCGGGAGGCTGGGACCATCGTGCACTGTGATGCCACGCAGGCGGCGGGCAAGATCCCGATCCATTTCGCCTCGTCGAATGTGCAACTGCTGAGCCTTTCCTCGCACAAGATTTACGGCCCCAAGGGAGCCGGTGCGTTGATCGTAGACCGCTCGGTCTCGCTGGTACCGCAGATTCACGGTGGCGGTCAGGAGCGCGGCTTACGCGGCGGAACGGAAAATGTCGCGGCGATCGTCGGCTTCGGCAAAGCGGCCGAGCTGGCCTTGACTGAACTCGAAGAGCGCCGGGCGCACCAAAGCGCGCTGCGGGAGCGGCTGGAGCAGGGCTTGGCAACAATCCCCGGCATCACCATTTTTGCCCACTCGTCTCCGCGGCTGCCGAACACAGTGCAGTTCAGCCAGACCGGGTTCGATGGCGAGATGCTGGTGATGCTGCTGGACCGCGAGGGCTTCGCCGTATCCAGCGGGTCTGCCTGCGCCAGCGGCGGCAGCGAGCCCAGTCCGGTTTTGTTGGCGATGGGCGTCGACCCCGCAACGGCCCGAGGGGCGGTTCGGGTCAGTCTTGGGCTCTCCAACACCGAGTTGGATATCGACCGTTTCCTAACGGTGCTGCAGCGACTCCCGAAGACGGAGCAACGCTCAGTGCGGCGTGTGGCCGCAGGCTGATCATTCCAAGCAGTGAGGTAATAAACGATGTCATTGAGCTTGACCGAGAGCGCAGCCCGGCAGATTTCCAAGCAGTTGGCCCGCCGGGGTAAGGGCCTGGGGCTGCGCCTGGGCGTCAGGAAGTCCGGGTGCTCCGGTTTTGCCTACGTCGTCGATTATGCCGATGATGTGACACCCGATGACGCCGTGTTCGAACAGCACGGCGTGAAGGTGGTGGTCAGGAACCAGGATTTGTCCTTCCTGAACGGCATCGAAGTCGACTATACCCGCGAAGGAATCAATGAGGCATTCCGCTTTAATAATCCGAATGTCAAAGCCAGCTGCGGCTGCGGAGAAAGCTTCGCCGTATAAGGGGCCGCCCCTCCTCCTTATCAAGTCAGCCAAAATACTTTAGAATCCGCAGGGTTTTCGGCAAGGCCGGGAATCGCGGGCGGATAGTGCGCAAGCCTACAACCTGCGCCCGGCGGATTGGACCCACGATCCGTTCCGAATGCGCCTCGAGCCGCGCAGTCTTTCGTCTTCCCGAACAATCCACAACGACTCTTGAAGCCTTAAACAGGGACACACCATGCCCGTCGAACGAACACTCTCCATCATCAAACCCGATGCCGTCAGCAAGAATGTCATCGGCGAGATCTACAGCCGTTTCGAGAAAGCCGGGTTGAGGATCATCGCCGCGAAGATGCAGCAACTGACTCGGGACGACGCAGAAGGCTTTTATGCCGTGCACAAAGCCAGGCCGTTTTTCAATGACCTGGTCCAGTTCATGATCAGCGGCCCGGTGATGATTCAGGTGCTGGAGGGCGAGGCAGCTATTGCGAAGAATCGCGAGCTGATGGGGGCCACCAATCCCAAGGAAGCGGCACCGGGAACCATCCGCGCGGACTTCGCCGTCAGCATCGACGAGAATGCGGTGCATGGCTCCGATGGTCCCGAAACCGCGGAACAGGAGATCCGCTATTTTTTCGGCGAAGATGAACTCTGCCCCCGCTGCCGCTGAGCCGGCGGCACGCATCAACCTGCTCGATCTCGACCGGCCGGGTCTGGAGGGTTTCTTTCGGGAGATCGGTGAGAAGCCTTTTCGTGCCGGTCAGGTGCTGCAATGGATTCATCAGCGCGGAGTGGGCGATTTCGACGCGATGACCAATCTCAGCAAAGCACTGCGCGAAGCGTTGCGGGAGCGCGCCGTGATCCGGCCTCCAGAGGTCGTCCTCGCCCAGCAGTCTGCGGATGGCACGCGCAAATGGCTGATGCAGGTCGACCCGACCAACCGCATCGAAACGGTCTTCATTCCAGAGCCCGGGCGCGGCACGCTTTGTATTTCGTCGCAAGCCGGGTGCGCGCTGGCCTGCTCGTTTTGCTCGACCGCACGCCAGGGCTACAGCCGCAATCTCAGTGTCGCCGAAATCGTCGGCCAGTTATGGGTTGCCCGCCGCGAACTCGGCGACCAAGGACGCATCACCAATGTCGTGCTGATGGGCATGGGTGAGCCGCTGCTGAACTTTGATGCCGTCGTCGCAGCGACTCACCTCATGATGGATGACTTCGCCTACGGCCTCTCGAAGCGGCGGGTGACGCTGAGCACTTCCGGAATCGTGCCGGCGCTGGATCGGTTGGGTGAAGTCACCGAGGTCAGCCTCGCAGTGTCGCTGCATGCGCCAAACGATGAGCTGCGCAACGAGCTGGTGCCGGTCAATCGCAAGTATCCACTGCGTGAGTTAATCGAGGCGTGTAAACGCTACGTGGGCCGCGAGAACCGGCGCAAAGTCACCTTCGAGTATGTGATGCTTGACGGCGTGAATGATACGCCCGCGCATGCGCGGGCGCTGGTGCGCTTGCTCAGCCATGTGCCGTCCAAAGTCAATCTGATCCCGTTCAACCCATTTCCGAATACTGATTACCGTTGCTCCACACCGGAGGCGATCGAACGTTTCACCCAGATTCTGCATCAGGCCGGCCTGATCGCCACCCGCAGGAAGACGCGAGGTGGCGACATCGACGCGGCATGCGGTCAACTGGTCGGCGAAGTCCGGGCCCGCAGCCGCAGCCATCTGCGGCTACACCCCGCGGGTCCATGAATGCCGGCCGTGCCGGCGCCTTCTCAGCGGTCTGCCTCGTGCTGACAGGTTGCCAGATGTTCGACGAGAAGCGGGACAGCAATCCCCAGGACCCCTACGCCTCGCTGAGCCAATCCGACGTCTATGTGCAGCTGGGCATTCAGTACATGGAACAGGGCATGCTGGAAACGGCGGACGCGGATCTGAAGCGCGCGGTCGATCTCGACAGCAGCAACAGCGAGGCCTACAACGCGCTGGGTGTGCTGTACGACCGGCTGCAGCGGGACGACGAAGCGGATGGCTACTTCCGCAAGGCGATCGCGAACAATCCGGAGAACTACAGTGCCCGTAACAATTACGGCCGTTTCCTCTGCGAACACGGGCGGCAGCAGGACGGCATGGCACAATTTCGCCAGGTCATCGCCGCGCCGCTGTATCAGCAACCCTGGCTCCCGCTGACCAACGCCGGCATCTGTTCGAAAGCAGCGAATCGCAACGCCGAGGCAGAGGGCTTCTTTCGACAAGCCCTGCAGGCCAATCCGCGGTTTGCTCCCGCGCTGCTGGAAATGGCAAAACTGACCGTGGCCTCCAAGCAGTACCTGCCGGCGCGAGGGTTTCTCCAGCGCTATCGGGAGGTGGCCGCGGAGACGCCGGCTTCGCTGTGGCTTGGTGCGCAAACCGAACTCGCGCTCGGTGATCGCGCCGCAGCAGCGTCCTATCTGGAGCGGCTGCGCACCGGGTTTCCGGACAGCTTCGAAGCGGGTCAAGCGGCCCGCTGGGGAAGCTTACATTGACGACGGCCGGGACCGGCCTTTTCACCTATCGGTCATGAGCGAAAACATCCAGGCGATTCGGGGGATGCACGACATCCTCCCCGATCACACCCCGGTTTGGCAGCATTTCGAAACGATTGTGCTCCGCGTGATGGCCGCCTACGGCTACCGCGAAATCCGTTTACCGATCGTCGAAAAGACGGAGCTGTTTCAGCGCTCGATCGGGGAAGTGACGGACATCGTCGAAAAGGAAATGTACACCTTTGCCGACCGGAACGGCGATTCGCTGACGCTGCGGCCTGAAGGCACCGCCGGGTGTCTCCGGGCCTGCCTGGAACACGGCCTGATGCACAACCAGATCCATCGGCTCTGGTACGGCGGACCGATGTTCCGGCATGAACGTCCACAGAAGGGGCGCTACCGCCAGTTCCACCAGATCGGCGTCGAAGCCTACGGCATGCCGGGCCCCGACATCGACGCCGAGCTGATTTTCCTGTGCCGGCGCCTGTGGTCGGAACTGGGCATAGCCCCTAAGCTCGAGTTGCAGCTGAATTCCCTCGGCACGCTGGAGGAGCGACTGGTCTACCGCCAGCATCTGGTGGCTTATTTGCGCCAGCATTTCGCCCAGTTGGACGAAGACAGCCGGCGTCGGCTGGAAACCAATCCGCTGCGGATTCTGGACAGCAAAAACCCCGCTCTCAGCAGCGTGATCGAGGAAGCCCCGGCTTTACGCGATCATCTCGGCGAGGAGTCGCGGCGTCATTTCGATGGACTGAAAGACGCCCTGGAGCGCGCAGGAATAGCCTACACGGTCAATCCGCGGCTAGTCAGGGGGCTCGACTACTACGGCAAGACGGTGTTCGAATGGGTCACCGATGAGCTCGGCGCACAAGGGACCGTTTGTGCCGGAGGACGCTACGATGGACTGGTGGAGCAGCTCGGCGGCCGTGGTTCCGCGGCGATCGGCTTCGCGCTCGGCATCGAGCGGCTGATCGATCTGATGGGCGAGCAGGCGGCGGTTCGCGAAGCCGCGCAGCCGCATGCGTATCTGATTCGCGTCGGAGATGACGCAGAAATACCTGGCGCACAACTCGCGGAGAACTTGCGTTCCGAGCTTCCGGAACTGCGCCTGATAGCGAATTGCGGCGGCGGCAGCTTCAAGAGCCAGTTCAAACGCGCTGACCGCAGCGGTGCCGCGCTCGCACTGATTCTCGGGCATGACGAGGTGCGGGACGGTTCGATCGGCGTGAAGGCCCTCCGTCAGGAGGGCGAGCAGCGTACGCTGTCCCAATCCGAGCTCGCAACGTACCTGAAACCCCTGCTCAAACTGTAAGGAGATTCCGGATGGAAGATTATTTAACCGAAGAGGAGCGCCTCGAGGCTCTCAAGCGATGGCTCAAGGAAAACGGCCGCTCGGTCGTGTTGGGTGTGGGCTTCGGCGCGGCACTCGTGCTGGGGTGGAATTTCTGGCAGACCAAGCAATGGCAGAATGCCGAACAAGCCGGAACGACCTTTCAGCAAATGCTGACTGCGCAGCAGAACAAGCAGTTCGATGCCGCCTTGAAACTCAGCGAACGGCTAATCGAACAGCATGGCTCCAGCGCTTACGGCTGGTACGGCCGGCTGTTCGCGGCGAAATTCAAGGCCGACCGCGGCGAGCTGGACGCGGCCAAGCAGTTACTGAAAGAAGTGCTCGCCAAGTCCGGTGAAGAAAACCTTCGCCTGCTGGCCCGATTGCGCCTCGCCCAAGTGATGCTGGCGCTGCAGGAAGACGAGGAGGCGCTGCAATTGATCGAAGCGGCGGACACCAAAATGGTGGCACCCTACCAGGCGCTCTACGCCGAGTTGAAAGGCGACATCCTGCTGGCGTTAGGGCGTCACGACCAGGCGCGAACCGCTTATGAGCAGGCACGCTCGCTCGGCGAAAAATCCCCGCTGCTGGAACTCAAGATTCAGGACTTGGCGCCTGTCCGTTCGTGATGCATCGCATCCTGGCATTGCTGCTTTCCGTGCTGCTCGCCGGCTGCGCCGGCCTCGGTGCCGTCAAGGAAGGCTATGACGG
>JALORT010000397.1 GCA_025458755.1 Methylotetracoccus sp. | reverse complement strand
GCTGGCGACGCAGGCCTACACCCTTGCCGCGGACGAACGCCTGGCCGAGGCATCGACCGCTTCGCTGGCCATCGTCGCCGTCGGCCTGCTGCCGCTGATCGCGCTGTCGCGGCAGATTTCCCGCGCACGCAGGTAGCGGCTTCCGTAATCGGCAGTTGATGGCGAGATGGCAGCGCTGACCCTTCTATCGGTATTGGCTTGTCGGCGCGAGCACTGTTTTTACAGCCTCTTCCTGCAGGTCCGGTGGATAGCGTCCCCAAGTGCGCTGGGATCAGTCGTTCGCTTGACCACGTGCCATGGCCAGATTGGCGCATTGTCACTCACGGCTAACGTTTGCCATGGAATGCTTGAACCTGGCGCTTTTGCTTGCTCACGGCGCAGACTCCCCGAATTGAACTGCGGCAATAGGCCATGCCGTCCCGCCAACGCCGACTTTTCGGTTCAGAACTCGACCTGAACCCCGGCAACTCCCCGAGCCCCCGCTTCCGGCCGACTGACCACCGGGACCGCGGCCCAAATCCGAAAGTTACCATTGCGCCACTGAATCATTGGCCCCACGCCCAGATCCTTTTCGCCGTAGGTGCCGATGAAGATCGAATCGGCAGTCCGCCAGATTGCATGGCCCCTGTAGAACCACGGTGCCCAATCTTCACCGCCATAGCGCTCCGCGCTCAGGAAAGTCTCGGCAGTGTCATCCGAGTAATAGAGCCATGGATTGATTGCCGGTTGCCGAAGCTGGTCAAACCATGCGTTGCCGAAGCCGAGGCCAAATTGGAAGTCGCCGAACTTACGGGCCAGGCCGGCATAGATGGCGCGAAACTCCCGATCGTGATGCACGACCATGAATGCCGACACATCCCGCATCGGTAGCGGCTTCTCCGCGTAAAACTGGGTGGACAGCAGCGCGTCGCCATTCTCACCATGGGCATACCCCGTTACCTGCAACTCGAACAGCGCCCCATCCTCGGCGTCGGCCTCGGTGCTTAGCGCGCAAGTTGAGACGATACCGAAAGCAAGCGGGATCAGAGTACCGCGCAGCAATCTGTAACGGTTCATGAAATGTCGTTTCGCCTTGAACTATTGGGTTCGATATCGGCCAACCACTCCGGCAATACCTGTGAGGCGAGCTGCATCTCCGGTGAATACCAGCGCACGTCCAGCGCGGCCTGTTCAAACCGTGCCCGCATGTCCCGGAGCGCCGGTTCCCCCTCCGGGTGAGGTGTGTTCTTCACCGCCGACAGCCAGGTGAACCATCCGCCCAGATAGGTGCAGGTTGCCAGCAGCCCGGCGCGGGTGCGCTCTGGCCCAAACGTTGCCACGACATCCGCGCGCGTCCGGAAGAATTCGTCGGTTTGCAGCAGCAGCGATCCGCCATGGCGAACAAACACGCCGCCCGCCTTCAGCGCCGCATGGCAGTCGGCGACAAATTCTCGTCCGAACAGTGGCAGGGCGGCGCCGACCGGGTCGGGGGTATCGGCGATGATCAGGTCGAAGCGGTTTCGCTGCTCACGCACGAAGCCGACGGCATCGGCATCCACCGCCGTCAGGCGCGGATCGGTATAGGCGCCGGCCGGCAGTTCCGGGAAATGCGCCAGCATCGCGGCGCGCACGCCGGGGTCGATGTCCACGACGGTGATCCGCGCCACGCGGGCATGCTTCAGGCACTCGCGGGCCATGCCGCCATCGCCGCCGCCGACCACCAGAACCTCAAGACCGGTCGCCGCCGGGGCCAGTGTCAGGCGCAGGAACATCCCCGCGTGGGCCAGCATCTCGTGATAGATCGCCTCGTCCTTTTGCGCGCACTGGACGATGCCGTCAAGCACCAGCACCTTGCCCAGCACAGGCGTGTCGATGATCAGGATGTCCTGAAAGGCACTGCGCTCGCGGTGCAATACAGCCGAAACGCGGAAGCCGCAGGAGATCTCGGGATAGAGATCCTCATGGAACCAAAGCCCGTCGTTTGTTTCAATCAATGCCATGCCGTATCATTGAGCGCTATCGTCGCCGTCCCGCCAGCGCCGAGTTTTGCTAGCATTTGATGACCGGATCGAAAAAGGAGTGTGCCCATGACAGCCATCGATATCGCGGCCATGCCAGTCGAGGAAAAACTGAAGCTGATGGAAGCGCTATGGGATTCGCTGGATACCCGGTCGGGCGGGAACGTGGCATCGCCGGCATGGCACGGGACTGCCTTGCAGCAGGCGGAGGACGAACTGGCCAAGGGTACGGCGCGCTTCGTCGAATGGGCGCAGGCCAAGGAACTCTTGCGCAAGAACGGCCCGGCTTGAGAATCCGCCTGCTTTCCCTCGCGCTCGACGATCTGGAATCGGGCCGGCGCTTTTACGAACGGCAGCAAGCGGATCTCGGCGACTACTTCCTCGATTCGCTGTTCTCGGACATCGACGCGCTGCTGCTGTATGCGGGCATCCACCAGAAGTTTTTCGGCTACCACCGCACGCTGTCGCGACGCTTTCCCTATGCGATTTACTACCGTGTCCAAGACGAGGAAATCCAGGTCTGGCGCGTACTCGACTGCCGGCAGAATCCGGCGTCGATCACGGCACGACTGAAGCACGATTGATCGCCGTCCCGCCAGCGCCAACTTTTCGCGGTTCTTATGGGCTGGCACGGATAATCTTCCGACATTTCGGATTGCCGCATTTGCACACCATGCGAAATCCGGGGTTCTTCTCCGGCGTACCGTAGTCCCAAGTAATCTCCGCCCCCCCCCCGGATGTATTTTCTGGCGACCAGACTCCCCGCTGCGTCGAAACCCGCGTTGGGGTCGCAACCGTGGTTGCAGAACCAGGGCGTCGAAAGGCGGTTCAAGTCCGGCGGCACATGAATGCCCCGCGCATCGCCGGGGCAGAAGCCAATAAGCTTGCGGCGCGTCGCGGGGTCGAGTTGCTGCCACCGATCCCAACCGATCGCCACCTCTTCCGTGTAGGCATCGGCGGCCGCAATGACGCAACCGCGGCGAATCGACCGTACCGCGAATAGCCCGATTTCGCCGGGCAGCATCGCGGAAGGCCGCAACTCGATGATCAGTTGCGGGTACATGAGCCGGGGGATATCTTGCGCGGCGACTCTGTACAACCAGAGCCGGTCCCGGAAATTCGGACAGAGGGATAAGTGATAGCCTTGCTGAATCGCAGGCCGCGTAGCGGTCGAAATGAGGAGCAAGAAGATGACGAGAA
>JALORT010000396.1 GCA_025458755.1 Methylotetracoccus sp. | reverse complement strand
CTTCGGAGCGCATGGGCGCTGATAAGTTGCGGCGCGGCGATTTGGCGCGAGAACGCTTGCAAGTGCGCCGCAAGATCGAGGCGTTGAAGTCAGGCCGCGGTTCGTATGGCGGTCTGTTCTCTGGAACCGATGAACTCGGTCGACGTTTGAACAGGTTGGAAGCGGAGTTGGAGAGGATCGACGCCGCGTTGGGTCGGTACGGCGGAATCCAGTTGGGGCTTGAGGAAAGCCTCGGCCACGTGATAGACACGCTCAACCAATCGGAAGAGTTGCTGGTGTTGCAGACGCTGAGCGTGAATGTCGATTACCGTGGGATTAAAGGTGCCGCGAGCGCGCCAAGCAGCGCACCACCGGTTGAAGTGATCGAGGTCTCCTCGTCGACGGGCCTCCGGCGCATCGTGCTCCTCGGAAGGATTCCCCGAAATCATCTGCCCACCCCAAGGGATGTGATCAAACTCGGCGAGGCCTATCTGGGAACACCGCGCGGTCATCGGGCCAGCAACTGAAGCCGCGCGCGAACCGCCTCTGACCGCTGTCGCGGTACCGATGTTCCAGCGGCTGGGCAACGGCGCCGCGGTCGGCGGCTTTCTGGCGTCGCTGCCCGGCGCACCTAGTCCGCTTCCAGGTGAAAGCGGCCTCAGGCCTATTCTTCTCCGGTGGGCACAGTGTCCGCCTCGTCGGATGCCGCCTCTTTCTTGCCTGCCTTGGACTTTGTTGCTGCACTGGCCTTCTCGGAACCCGCCATGCCTGGCGCCTTCTTGAGCTGCTCGGCGCTCTTCTTGGCATCCTTTGCCGCGGCGGCTGCACCGGTGACGTCCTTGGGCACCATCGATTTCGCAGCATCTTTGGCAGCAGATGTAGCGGCATCTTTGGCCGCTTCTTTCGCCATGCCGGTCGCGGCGTCCTGCAAGCCGGCCGCTTGGGCCGTCGCCGGCCCGATCAGGATGAGTGCGAGTGTCGTCAATGAACTGAGTTTCATGGTTTTTCTCCTTGATTCGAATGCATTCTTGTCGTCTCGACGCCATCGGCTGTAACCGACCTCGGCATGATACCGACAGTCGCCCGAAGCGGCTAGGAGCAGTTTGCGCCGCAGGCGGGCACTATGGCGGTTCGCGGGCTGATGAGCTCGCGCGCGCCGAAGGACGACCGCGTGGGCTTCGCCCGGCGGTATGATTTTCGCGGTGATCGCTCGCGAAGCATCCTCAGTTGGGCAGAATGAATTTTGCGCGTCGCTCGGACCGTCGGCCACATCGTCTGTGTCTGGTAGATAATGCGTTGTCTGCAACCCCAAGAGTTAAGAGGGATGAAAATGGCCGTTAGTGCGTTTCGATCACTCGGAATCGCCGCCGGGATGTCGTCGACGTCCTTTGGCGTCGCGCCGGTTCAGCATACTGGGCGTGGTCTCGCAGGGCTGATTGCTGTCGCGCTGTTACTGGCGGCTTGCGATCAGTCGAAGCAGGAGACTACGCCTGCCGCGACCGGCCCTGCTGTACCACAAGGGACATCAGAACGGGCGCCACCATCGTCCGCGGCGAGTTCGGCCAGCGTGCAGCCCCCGAAGCCGGGCGGACCGCCGCTGAATACTGTCGAATCGCTGGTGGCACCGATTGCGCTGTATCCCGACCCTTTGCTCGCGGAGTTGTTGGTCGCTTCGACCTATCCGCTGGAAATCGTTCAGGCGGCACGCTGGTTGGAAACAAAGCCGGACCTGGCGACACTGAAAGACAAGGACTGGGACCCGAGTGTACAGCGCCTGACCGAGGTTCCGTCGGTGGTGAAGATGATGAACGACCACCTGGAGTGGACCACGGCGCTCGGCAATGCCTTTCTGGAAGATCCCGAGTCGTTGCTCGGCGCGGTGCAAACGCTGCGCGGCAAGGCGGTGTCATCGGGTTTCTTGAAAGACACCCCGCAGCAGACGATCGACCAAAAAACTGTGAACTTAAAGGCCCCGCCGGTACCCGCTGCGGAACCGACCGAGGGCGAAGTGCCCATTGCAGCCACCCCGGCAGTGCTGCGCCAGGACGTGATCACAATCAAGCCGGCGAAAGACGACACGCTGTACGTACCGCAATACAGCCCCGAGGTTGCCTATTCCGCGCCGCTGGCGCCTCCGCCCGGCGCAACGACGACTGCGTACCCGACGACGCCCACCGGCGCGTATCCGGCACCGTCGGCTTACTATCCTACGTATGCGCCGGCCGCGACGACCACGACCGAATCGTCGAGCGCCAACCCGTGGCTGACGTTCGGTGCCGGCGCTCTGGTGGGCGGGCTGGTCACGTGGGGAATCATGGAGCTCGCGGACGACGATGACTGGGATGACCGCGGTTACTGGGGCGGCTACTATGGCGGCGGTCCCTACCGCGTCGTTCATCACTACGGGGATGCGGTGTGCTATCGCGGTAACTGCTGGAACGGCGGTGGGTATCGTGGGGGCGGCTATCGGGGCGACGTCAACATCGACCGCGGCGACATCAATCGCAGTCGCGATGTGAACATCTCAGGCAACCAGATCAGCCGGGACCGCACGTTTCAAATGAGTGAGCTGAAGCGGACCGATCAGGTCTGGCAGCACGATCCTGAACATCGCCGCGGGCAGCGTTACAGCGCGAAGGCGAGGGAACGACTGGGCGACCGGCGTCAGCCGGATCTTGCCGGGCAACGCCGCAGTGGTCTCCAGGGTGTACGCGACGGCGATCGCGGCATCGGTGCGGAGCGAAAACCAGGCAGCGGTTTGGCCAAACCGAGTACGCTGGAGTCGAAGAGGCCGCTGTCGTCCGACGAGATCCGGGGACGGCTGTCCGGGAAAAAGCCCGAGGGTGTCGGGGCTGGCGGTGCCGGTGACATCAAAGCCCGGCGCGAACAGGCCCCCGGCAAACTCGCCGAGGCCCGAAACGAAGGCGCTTTTTCCGGCGCCAAGCAGCGCGGGGATCAGGTGCGGCAGGAGGGCCAGCGCGGCAAGGAGAGTCGGCAGGTTGCGCGGGGCGGCGGCCAGCGGTCGCCAAAGGCGGTGGGCAGCGGGGGACGGGCGGAGGCAGGCGATCGGATGAAACAGAGGCCGGCGGAGGTCCGTAAGCCGAGCGTGCCCGCTGGCGCTGAAGGCAAACTACAGGGCGTGCGGCAGGGTGGTTCCGGTCCGGCGGCGAGACCCCAACCCGAGAGGCGTGCCCAGCCGGTGAACAGCGGCGCGCGGC
>JALORT010000040.1 GCA_025458755.1 Methylotetracoccus sp. | reverse complement strand
TGGTATGTGTTGGATTATCCATTCCATCAGGGCGTTCATCGTCTGGTTGCGGACCTCAACCGTCTGTATGCCTCCGATCCGTGTCTGCACAGGCACGATTTCGAATCACAAGGTTTCGAGTGGATCGACTGTCATGACGCGCCGCAGTCGATACTGAGCTATCTCCGCCGGGACGGCGACGATTGCGCGGTCGTGGTATTGAACATGACGCCTGTTCCCCGCCACGACTACCGGATCGGCGTGCCCCTCCCCGGGATTTACCGCGAGATCCTGAACTCCGACGCCTCGATCTATGGCGGAAGCGATGTCGGCAATGTGGAAGTGCAAGCGGACAGCCAATCCTGGATGGGGCGGCCTTATTCCATACGCATCACATTGCCGCCGCTGGCCGGAATCGTCCTGAAGCCCCTCGACCAACACCGCGCCGACCAACAAGAGCAACCTCCCGAAGAAAGGCCGTGAAGAAAATCCTGTTCGTCTCCAGCGAAGTTTTTCCTCTGATGAAGACCGGTGGGCTCGGAGATATCTCCAGCAGTCTTCCCGCCGCACTCCATTCGTTCGGGCAGGAGGTCCGGGTACTGACACCCGCTTATGCTGACGCGTTAGCAACGCTCCGCAAAGTCCGCGAAATCTCGATCGCCCCGGCTGGCAACCGTTTGCGGCTGGTGGAAAGCGAGAACCCGGAGACCTCGGTGCCGATCTGGCTGCTGGTCCACCCCGATTTCTCCGACCGCCCCGGAAATCCTTATTTGGCTCCCGATGGGCGGCCGTGGTACGACAACGCCGAACGTTTCGCCTTCCTCGCCCGTGCAGCCGTTGATATTGCGTTGGACCGGGCCGGACTCAACTGGCGGCCCGACGTCGTCCACTGCAACGACTGGCAAACCGGACTGATTCCTCCACTGCTGGGGACCGAGCAAGCTCGCCCGGCGACCGTGTTCACCGTCCACAACATGGCCTACCAAGGTGTGTTCCCGTACGACGTGTTCAAGAAGCTGGGATTGCCGGCTCACCTTTGGGCACCCGACGCGCTCGAATTCTACAACCAGATGTCGTTTATCAAGGGGGGGCTGGTCTTCGCCGACCGGATCAACACCGTCAGCCCTACGTACGCGGAGGAAATCCAGACCGAAGAATTCGGCTGCGGGCTGCAGGGACTGCTGCGGGAACGCCGTGACCGCTTGCAGGGCATCATCAACGGAATCGACGATGTCACGTGGAACCCCGCGCAGGATCCGTTGATCGCCGCAACGTACGACGTCGCGACCATCGAACGCAAAGCGATGAACAAGGCGGCACTGCGCACCGCGCTCGGCTTGCAGGAAAAGGCGGAGATACCGCTGGTTGCGGTCGTGGGCCGGTTAGTCCAACAGAAGGGAATCGACCTGATCATCGATGCACTCCCCGAACTGCTGGAAATGCAGATCCAGCTCGCCATACTCGGCACCGGTGACGCGCTGTACGAACAACAACTTCAGCAAGCCGCTCGGAGACACCCCGGCGACATCGGTGTGCGCATCAGCTATGACGAATCGCTCGCGCACCAGGCGGAAGCGGGCGCAGACATGTTCCTGATGCCTTCACGGTTCGAGCCCTGTGGTTTGAATCAGATGTACAGCCAGCGCTACGGCACCGTGCCGATCGTCCGCCGCGTGGGCGGACTGGCCGATACGGTCGAGGATGCGAACCCGACGAATGTAGCGTTGGGCCGAGCCAGCGGCGTCGTTTTTCACGAACCCAGTGCGGCCGCGCTGGCCCAAGCGGTTCGGCGGGCAGTGGCGCTTTACCGGGACCCGCCGACCTGGCAGCGCATCCAGCGCACAGCAATGGAGAAGGATTTCTCCTGGCGCCAAAGCGCTCGGCACTACGTCGACTTATACACGCTTGCCATCGGAGACTGCCGGCTGTCGCGGCCACCGTCCTTGAGGGTTGCCACTTCGTCGTGACGGCATTGGGGGGCACCCACACCAGAAGAAGGTGCGGTGTCAGACGGCGCGTCCGGCATGAACGGGCCATCCCGCGTGCAGGCGACGCGCTATGAATAACCTCGATGAAGTCGCTGCAGTCGATCCCGATTCAGCGCCAGCCATTGCAGCGCGATGATGGGAATTGCGGAATCGATTTCCCCGTGCTCCAGCAGATTGATGGCCTCCGAAAACTCAACGACACGCACCAGGATATCTTCCTGCTCCTCGACCAGGCCGTAGTGCCCGCCGAGGTCGCTCGCATCGACGATACCGCAAAATAGACTGAGTTGTTCCGAACAGCCGCCTGGCGTCGTAAAAAATTCGTAGATGGGGATCAACTCCCTGATGACGCAGCCGGCTTCTTCGTCGGCTTCCCGATGCGCCACTTCCTCGGGAGTTTCACCCTCCTCGATCGCACCCGCGACAATTTCCAGCAGCCATGGTGTGCGGTTATCCTTGATCGCTCCGATCCGGAATTGCTCGATCAAAACCACGTGGTCGGTGATCGGATCGTACGGGATCACGGCGACACAGCGGCCGCGGTGGAACAATTCCCTCTCGATGATGTCGCTCCACCCACCACGGTAGAGCGTGTGCCGAAGGCGAAACCGCGTCAGACTGAAGAAACCCCGATACAGCGCTGTTTCCTCGACGATGGCAAATTCCCTGCTCATAGCAGTGCAAATGGCGATTATCGGAGACTTACCCCGGCCAAAGCGGAAGCCGACAGGACCGCGCCCAGCGCGGTACCCAGACGGTCGGCAACCCTCTCGAACCAGTCTTCCTTCCGGGTAAAGTTGACCAACTCCGGAGCACCGATCTCCTTCTCCGCAACCGAGCGCACATCGCCGAACGCATCGACCAGCCCCAACTCGATGCCTTCAGCACCGGTCCAAACGAGCCCGGAAAAGAGATCCGGATGCGGCTTCAGGCGAGTACCGCGCCCTTCGCGAACCGCCTCGATGAATTGCTGATGAATCCCGTTCAAAACTTTCTGCACCTGGGCTCTTTCTGTCGGGTTGATCGCCTGGAACGGATCGAGCAGCGCCTTGTGTTCGCCCGCAGTGAACGCTCGCCTCTCTATACCCAGTTTTTCCATCGCTTGAACGAAGCCAAAGCTGTTCATGATCACACCGATCGACCCGACGATGCTGGATGGATTGACATAAATTTTGTCGGACGCCGCGGCGATGTAATAGCCGCCTGATGCGCAAAGATCCGTGACGACCGCGATGACCGGCATCGCCGGGCGGGTTTTCTTGATCGCCCGGATCTCCCGATAAACGTAATCGGCCTGAACCGGAGTCCCGCCAGGAGTGTTCATCTTCAGGATGATCCCTTTGGTTCCCTTACTGTCGAGGGCGGACTTGAGTCCCTTGATGATGTTCTCAGCGCTGGTCTTGCCACTCTCGCTAATCAACCCGTTGACGTCGACGACGGCCGTATGTTCCTTCGCCTTGCCAATCTTGCTGTCTGAAAACGGTGCGGCTGCCAACCACAACGCCACCACAAGGTAAGCCAGCAGCGCAAGCCTAAACCCTAATGACCAGCGCCGAGCGCGCCGTTGTTCCCTCAGCGATTCGAGCAGGACTTTCTCGATCACCTCACGCTCCCATGGCGAATTCCCGTTCGGACTCGCCTTGCGCGGGTCGCCAGCCGTTTGCTCTTCAGTCATAGCTAATGTTTCTGTTGCCCCTGGAATGATTCGGGTCTAAATGATCGAGAGAAGTTCGCGGACATCCCCGAGACAGGCGATCGGGGCCAGAGCCGCGAGTTCCTCCCGGCGATGCGCGCCGCACGTGACACCGATGCCGGCGATCCCGGCGTTACCCGCCATCTGCAGATCATGGGTCGTATCGCCGATCATCACGGCCTGGCCACGGTCAACGCCCAGCGACTCGATGATTTGATTCAGCATCGCCGGATGAGGTTTCGAGGCAGCCTCGTCGGCGCAGCGTGTTGCACTGAACACGTGCGCGATCCCGGTGCCGCGCAGCGCCCGATCGAGACCACGGCGTGCCTTGCCGGTCGCGACCGCCAGCAGGAACCTTTGCCTCCGCAATTCCTCGAGCATCTCCGGCACGCCGTCGAACAGATCGGCCGGGCTGATCTCTCTGGCGAAATAACGGCGCCTGTAACAGTCCATCAACGTCTCCAGGCCCTCCTCCCTCTGATCAGGAAACAAGGTTTGCAGGGCCTCACCAAGCCCTAGGCCAATCACCGACCGCGCCGCTTCGCGCGAAGGTTTCCGGATACCTGAGTCGTCGGCCGCCTGCTGCAGGCAGTCCACAATCCATTCGATCGAATCGAAAAGCGTGCCGTCCCAGTCGAAGATCAGCACATCGAAGCGCCGCTTCGTCATCGCAGCGCAGTCAGGAACTGCTGCAGCTCGGGATCCAGCGGCGCTTCCAGAGAGAGCCGCTGGTCGGTAGCCGGGTGTGCAAACGACACGCGCGAGGCGTGCAGAAACAGTCGTCGCAAGCCGATCCGATGCGCCTCGCGGAGTCGCTCCGGCGAGCCGTAACGCTCATCACCCGCGATCGGGTAGCCGAGACATTGGGCATGAACTCTGATCTGATGGGTTCGGCCGGTCTCCGGTTCCGCCTCGACCAAAGTCCATTCGCGATAAGAATGCCGGCGCCGAAACCGGGTCACGGCCGCCTTGCCGTGATCCGACGCCTTGACCAGCCGTTCCCCGCTTTGGAGGACATTCTTCTCCAACGGAACCGCGATCGTTCGGGATGTTTCTTTCCAGTGACCGTCCAGTAGCGCAAGATATTCCTTACCAACCTGGTTTTCACGAAACTGTTGGTGCAGACAGCGCAACGCGCTGCGTTTCTTGGCAATCACCAGACAGCCCGAGGTATCGCGATCCAAACGGTGAACCAGTTCGAGGAATTTTTCTTCTCCGCGCGCGCGGCGCAGGCCTTCGATGATTCCCAAAGCCAACCCGCTGCCGCCGTGAACGGCAATCCTGGCCGGCTTATTAATCACGAGAATCTCGGAATCCTCGAGCAGAATGCTGGATTCCAGGCGCCGACGGAAACCCTCGGCCAACGGCAGGACCGCATGCTCGTGGAGCCCTGTGCGCAGCGGCGGCATGCGAACGACATCACCCGCAACGAGCCGTCGACCTGCCGGTATCCGCCCCCCGTTCAGCCGCACTTGTCCGGTACGGAGGATGCGATAGACATGGCTTTTCGGCACACCTTTCAGCCGCGTCATCAAAAAATTGTCAATACGTTGGCCGGCATGGTTGTCGTCGATGCGTACAAGGCTGGCCTGAGGTCTTGAATTGAAATCTTCGTCCATGGTTGGCATGATATCAAGTTCCTCCCGCAAATTGATGCCGCCTGACAAGCTTGTTATATTAGCCGTCAGTTCAGAGAGAGGTTTTCCGCACCGAGTCGCAAGACTGCAGGTCGGGAGTCCAGGGAAAAGGCTTGGAAACCGCGGTGATGGACCACTGTTCAGCTCCGCGCTTCTTACAGGCAGCATCCGGGACGATGGAATCCATGTCGTGATCGGACGTACCCCGCTCGACACCGAACACACCGAGAGCTGCCGTCACGAATACCGCTAGCGGCGAAGACCAGGCCGTAACGCACCGCCAGAAGGCTGTTTCTACGACCGCGCTCGGCCCAACAGAGCACCCCGATTCAAGGCGCGCCTTGTCTTTGAACTGATCGCAATGAAGTATTACGGGTTTTTTCGCTCGACCCCAGACGGGCGGACACGTCACGCCTCCGGATCTTCCCAAGCGTACAGCACGGTACAGGAACCGAAGCCTCGCTACGCGAGACGCCGCGGTTTCGATGCGAACACCATGAACGGTCTATTCGACCCGGCCCAAGAAAGAGGCTTGTCCTCATGAACGAAGAAATCGGCCCGTTCCGCTTTGGGAAAATCTCGGTAGCTGCACCGAGGACACTATTTCATGAGAAGAATGTTGATCAATGCGACGCAACCGGAAGAACTCCGCGTCGCCCTCGTCGATGGCCAGAAACTGTATGATTTCGACATAGAAGTTCCTTCGAAGGAACAAAAGAAGGCGAATATCTACAAGGGTGTGATCACCCGCGTAGAACCGAGCCTGGAAGCGGCGTTTGTCAATTACGGCTCCGATCGCCACGGGTTCCTGCCGTTCAAGGAAATCAATCCCGACAATTATTCCTCTCCCGGGGAAGAGGACGTCAGTCGGCGCGAGATCAAAGAACTGATCCGCGAAGGCCAGCAGCTGATCGTTCAAATCGAGAAAGAGGAGCGCGGAAACAAGGGCGCGGCGCTGACGACTTATATCAGCCTCGCCGGCAGCTATCTGGTGTTGATGCCGAATAATCCCAAGGCCGGGGGCATCTCGCGCAGAATCGAGGGCGATGTCCGCTCCGACATGCGTGAAGTCATGAGTCAGGTCCAGGTTCCCGAAGGCATGGGACTGATCGTCCGCACTGCGGGAGGCGGCAAAAGCGCGGAAGAGCTTCAGTGGGACCTCAACTATCTGTTGCAGCTATGGGAAGCAATCGAGCGCTCGGCTCATGAAAAGACCGCTCCGTTTCTGATTTTTCAGGAAAGCAACGTCATCATCCGCGCCTTGCGCGATCACCTGCGCGGCGACATCGACGAAATTCTGATTGACAACCCGTCCACGCACAAGCTCGTGCAGAGCTTCCTGCAGCAAGTGATGCCGCAGTTCATCGACCGCGCCAAACTGTATCAAGATACGGTTCCGCTATTCAGCCGTTACCAGATCGAGAGTCAGATCGAGCGCGCGTACGCACGCGAGGTCCCCCTGCCCTCGGGCGGCGCGATTGTGATCGACCATACTGAAGCGTTGACCACGATCGATATCAACTCGGCACGCGCCACAAAAGGAAGCGACATCGAGGAAACCGCGTTGAACACGAACCTCGAAGCGGCCGACGAACTGGCGCGGCAGCTTCGGCTGCGTGATCTGGGCGGGCTGCTGGTGATCGACTTCATCGACATGATGGCGGCACGAAACCAGCGGGCGGTGGAGAATCGGCTGCGCGATGCGATCAAGAGCGACCGGGCCAGGATCCAGATGGGGAGAATTACTCGCTTCGGGCTGCTGGAGATGTCCCGCCAGCGTCTCCGCCCGTCGTTGAGTGAATCGACTCTGTTGACCTGCCCCCGCTGCAAGGGCCAGGGAACCATCCGCAGCGTCGAATCGCTTTCCCTCTCGATCCTCCGATTATTGGAAGAAGAGGCGATGAAGAAGAATACCGATCGGATCATCGCACAGGTGCCGATCGAGGTGGCGACCTTCTTGCTTAATGAAAAGCGCACCAACATAGAACAAATCGAGCAACGACATGGCGTCGGGCTGATGATCATCCCGAGCAAGCATCTGGAAACGCCGGCCTACGAAATCCAAAGACTGCGCAGCGGCGCAGCGGGCGAAGACGAACCGGCCCGCCCCAGTTACGGCCTGATCAAGGAGGACGAAGCACTCCGTCCGATCTCGAGCAGGGAGTTGCCGCCGACCACCGCGCAGAGCCCGGTCATCCGCGATTTCATGCCGGCTTCACCGGCACCCGCCTCACCGCCGAAACAAACCGGAGGATTCATTAAGAGGTTCCTAAGCATTCTCACCAGCGGATGGCCGGAAGAAGAAGCTGTGAGCACCGAAGCCTCCCGCGTTGAGAGCCCCGTGTCGGCGGGGCCGCGGACTAAGCCCTCCGCCTCGCCGCGACCGAAGCCGGCCGTTTCCCGAAGAGCGCCGGAGCGCCGGGATTCCCAGAGCGCAACCACATCCTCGGCACCGCCGGACAGTGTCGAGGAAGAAGGTCGTCAAGGCGAATCGCAGCGGCGCGAGTTGCCTAAACGAAACGGTAGTCGCCGCCGCCGCTCCCGGCGCGGCGACGGCGGTGGCGAAAGCCACCAGCGGACCTCAAGCTCCGAACGCGGCGGTCATGCCAGCCGCACACGCTTGGAACCGGCGAATACCGACGAAGCCGTCGCGACGTCGGGAGGCGGCGGCGCACCGGCCGAAACGGCCCGCACCCGCGACCGGCTCCCGGCAGCGCCGAATTCCTTTGCCAGGGAAGATGCAGGCGCTGACGAGAGCTCCTGGAGTGAGCATCGACGGCCCGAGCTTGAACCAGCGCCAAGCGATGTGATCTTTACCGCCGAAGAGACTGGAGCATCCGCCGGGGCCAGGGACGAGCAAGGGATCGCTTCCGACCACCCCGAATCGCCATCCGGAAGCGAAGACTTCGCCGCCCCCGCCGCGAACAATCCGGTAGTCCGGCGGCCGTCCCGGCGCAGGGGACGGGGACGGCGCGACAAGCGCTTTGCGCCGCGGAACGCGGCGAGTGGATCGGAATTGGCCGATTCGCCTAATTCGCCCGGCGAAAGCGGTCATGAATCAGAGCCGACCTCTTTCGGCGGAGTCGTGTCCGAGCCGCAGGGCGGCCCCCAGCCCTCATCATCCGCAAGCGACAAACTGGAGGCCATTCCGGAGTAAGGCGGCATCGACTGGAAGGCTCGTCCCGTCAATGCTCGCGCCGCGACTCCGACGAATGCGCGGGAGCGTACCGTGACTAAAGTCGGCCGCTAATGACGGCATCCACACGCGCCGGCACCGCAGCCGTGGGCTGCCGCCGGCGCGGTTGGCGAAGACTGATGCCCCGCGCTGCCGCCATGCACCGCTGGGGCCGAAACTTTTTTGCTGACCTCACCGCCGCAGGCCGGACAATTCGGCGCCGGCTCACTGATCTTGTGCATCGCCGTAAAGTCCTTCCGGCAGGTGTGACAATGATAATCATAAGTGGGCATGTGAAGGCTCCGAGATCGTTTCAATAGGTCTATTTTACAACGGCCTCTCGGCTTTCGTTCCATCGGCAGCCCGAATGTCACGGCGTTCTGCGATCTTGAGCCTCTCACGTGTTGTTTCCGGTGGCGCCATCAAAACGGCTTCAAGGTCGCCAAGATAACGATCGCGAACAAAAACAAAACGGGGATTTCGTTGATCCAGCGGAAGAACACATGGCTATGTGAATTCCGATCGCGGGCAAAATCAGACAGCCATTTCCCGCATAGAAAATGATACGCGACGAGCAGCACAATCAGTGTCAGCTTCGCGTGCAGCCAAGCCTCCTTGCGGTACAGTTCCCACGCATAGTCGGTCAACATCCAAACGCCGAACAGCAACGTCAGCACCATGCCAGGCATCATGATGCCGAAATACAGCTTGCGCTCCATGATCTTGAACCGTTCGATACTCACGACATCGCCGGTCATTGCATGATAGACAAACAGCCGTGGCAGATAGAACAAGCCGGCAAACCAGGTGACCATGAAGATCAGGTGAAAAGCCTTGAGCCACATCGTTCAGAAATCTCCGAGCATCATGAAGAGGTGATGACGAACCGTCGCAAAATCGATCGGTCCCACCAATCGCTCGCGAAGGGTACCGTCCGGCGCGATCAGAAAGGTCGTAGGCACAGCGGAGACGCGTCCGAAAGCCGCCGCCAGCGCGCCTGAGGAATCGAGCACGACCCGGTACGAGGGGCGCGCCGACTGCACCAAAGACCACACTCGGCTTGGAAGATCGTACCGCATGGCTACAGCAATCAGCTGCAATCCCCGCGTAGACCATTCCCGTTGCAGTTTATCGAGGTCTGGAATCTCGGACAGACAGGGCCCACAATCGCTGGCCCAGAACGTAATCAACACCGGTCCGCCACGCAAGTCCGAGAGCCGTAGATGTTCACCTTGAACGTGTGGTCCCACTCTTCCGACGAGAATTCGTCGATCTTCTCGTGCGCC
>JALORT010000395.1 GCA_025458755.1 Methylotetracoccus sp. | reverse complement strand
ATAGCCACTTTCCCTCCGAGGCTATGGCCGACAAGGTGTACCGAAGCGTGCTGACTTTGGATCACGGCGCACACATCAGCGAGCAAGTGAGGGTAATCCATGTCTTCCCCGTGCGGAGATTGTCCGTGATTTCTCAAGTCGACGGTGATGACCGCATGACTGTCTGACAGCCGCTGTGCCAGCGAGTGCCAGTTCCGACTCGATCCCAGCAAACCGTGCAGAATCACGACCGGTGAGCCGCTCGTTCCGATGCGGTCGGTGTGTAACTTCAAAGGCCGGATTGGGCCAAGGCTCGGCATGGACAGTATGAGCGCCTCAAGTCTTGAGCAAAAGCTGATAGCACAACCTCGGACCCTATCGGTCGACGGGTAAAGCCGGCCCAATGGCCATGGAGGCTACTTGTTCGGCTTTGAAAAACGGCCAGAAGGGCTCGCGTTGTCAGCCCGGCGTCCGCCGGCCAGCCCGAAATGTTAAACTAGTCCGTTATTTACATGGAGCCCCCTATGTCGTTGATCCGTCCGTTTCGCGCACTTCGCCCCAGTTCTGGTCGCGCGCAGGAAGTCATCGCTCCTCCCTATGATGTGTTGAATACCGTGGAGGCGCGCGAACTCGCTAAAAACCGACCTTGGAGCTTTCTGCATATTTCGAAACCAGAGATCGATCTTCCCCCCGGCATCGACCCGTACGGCCCCGAAGTCTACGCCAAGGCGGCGGAGAACCTTCGGCGCATGCGTGAGGCGGGTGTACTGACGCAGGACGCGGCGCCTTATTACTATGCCTACCGGATGATCATGAAGGATCACGTTCAGGTCGGTTTGGTGGCGACGGTGCGTGTGGCCGACTACGACGCGCAGCGCATCCGTCGTCACGAGTTTACGCGTCCTGACAAGGAAGATGATCGGGTTCGCCAGATCGAGGCGGTGGACGCGCAGACGGGTCCGGTGCTGCTCGCTTACCCGGACGCTCCTGAAGTCGAACAAGCGCTTGACGCCGTGATTGCGTCGCCGCCGGATGCCGATGCGGTTGGCGTTGCGGACGTTCGGCACAGTCTTTGGGTGATTCGGGATCAGGCGGCTATCGAAGATTTGACACGGCATTTCAGCGCGATGCCCGCACTCTATATCGCGGACGGGCACCATCGAGCCGCCGCGGCGTCGCGCGTGGCGGCCGCGCGCCGAAACGCGAACACCGCCCACTCGGGACAAGAGCCCTACAACTACTTTCTCGCGGTGATCTATCCGCAGCATTGCATGAGAATTCTCGACTACAACCGCGTCGTTCGGGATCTCAACGGCCTTGATCAAGACGCGTTCCTGCAGCGTGTTTCGCAGTATTTTTCGATGTCCGCCGCGGTAGCGGCAGCGGTGCAACCCAGTCGGCCGGGAGAATTCGGTCTCTATCTGAAAGGCCGGTGGATGCGGTTGGCGATTCGGCCGGAGTTGATTCCCGAAGATCCGGTGAAGCGGCTTGACGTCAGCCTTTTGCAGGATCATCTCATCGGGCCGATTCTCGGCATCGACGATCCGCGCCGCGATCAGCGGATCGATTTCGTCGGCGGTATCCGAGGCTTGAGCGAATTGGAGCGGCGTGTCGATTCCGGAGAGATGGCGGTAGCTTTTTCGCTGCATCCCACGGCGATGGCTGACTTGATGGCGGTCGCCGACGCGGGTGAGGTGATGCCCCCCAAATCGACTTGGTTCGAACCCAAGCTGGCCGACGGCATGGCATCGCATATGCTGTAAAGGCTTTTGGCCGCCGGGTGAGCCTCTGAGGTACTTCGAGGACGAGCGCTGGTCGACAGGGTCATTCCGGGCGTCGGCGTTGGAGCCAAAAGCCTGGACAATAAAGTGATTTTTGGGTTATTCTTTACCGCTTATGTCGAAGACTCCACCAGAGCGTATCGATCCGGTTACGGCTTCCGACAAGGGGCGATCCTTCGACGGTCATTTTCCGCTCGCGCGCATGGAGAGACTTTCCGACATGCTGTTGGAACACTCAGGGGATGTCTCGTTCACGCTGCGATTCGGCCGAGAGGGGCTGTTTTATACCGTGCGCGGGAGCGTAGCGGCCGAATTGACGCTCGAGTGCCAGTGCTGCCTGTCCGCGATGAAGCTCCCGGTCGACGAGCAATTTGCGCTGGGTGTCCTTTCTGCGCTCGAACAGGAAAGTGAGCTTCCGGAATCCCTCGAGCCGTTGATCGTCGGTGACGAGGGTGTCATCTCGGTGGTGCAATTGATCGAAGATGAATTGTTGCTTGCTGTGCCTCATGTGCCGCAGCACTCGGCGTGCGCCGTCCGGGACGGACCCGGACCGCCGGAACGTGAAGCGAAGTCGCTGTTACCGGGTGCGTTCGCTGACCTTCCTTCACTCATTCATTCGAACCAGACCAAGAATAAGACTGTAGGGTAATCATGGCCGTTCAACAGAATCGGAAAACGCGCTCGAAGCGCGGCATGCGCAGGGCGCACGATGCGCTTCGTCCCAGCGAACTTTCCACAGACCCGACGACCGGCGAAACTCATCTGCGGCATCACGTGAGCCCTGATGGTTATTATCGGGGCCGCAGGATCGTTTCGTCGAAGGAAGAATCCGATGCCGAATGATCCGGGGTGCCGCGGGCGGGCACTCTCCGATCTCTTCAATTCCGACCACGACCGCTCGACCTTCGACGCGTGACCAAAAGTACCACGATAGCGCTCGATGCGATGGGTGGCGATTTCGGAGCCTCGGTCGTTGTGCCGGCGGCGATCGAGTGCATCGAGAAATTTCCGTCGTTGCAGTTGATTCTGGTCGGCGACGAAAAACAGATCGCCGGTCACCTGGGTACTTCGATACGTCGGTCGAACGGCCGGCTGTCGGTGCGGCACGCCTCCGAGCAGGTGGAGATGCATGAGTCTCCGTCGAAGGCGTTGCGCTACAAGAAGAACTCTTCGATGCGCGTGGCGATTGATCTGATCAAGGAAGGTGTCGCCGATGCCTGCGTCAGCGCGGGGAATACAGGTGCGCTGATGGCCATTGCCAAATTCGTGCTCAAGACATTGCCCGGTATCGACCGGCCGGCGATCATTTCGGCCGTTCCGTCGATGAACAGCCACACTTACGTGCTGGATCTGGGAGCGAATGTCGATTGCTCGGCGCAACATCTGCTGCAGTTTGCCGTGATGGGTTATGAATTGGTGCGTGCCGTGGAAGACAACCACAAC
>JALORT010000394.1 GCA_025458755.1 Methylotetracoccus sp. | reverse complement strand
CACGAGGAGATGACGTCACGCGATCACGACCCTATTGCACAGAGAAACCGCTCGGCCTACGGCAAGGCGCTGCCGCAGGAAACCTGTTCCCTACCACGATGGATCATCGCTCCGCGGACCGGCATTCCAGTACTGGGCCAAGCTCACCGACGCCAGGCCGATGAAGCAAATCAATACCCACGCGGGCATGCTCAGTCCGAGCAGCGACCAGTCCACTTTTGCGCAGTCGCCGGTACCTGTCAGCATCGCCTTCAGCGTTTCGCCGAGCGGCAGATAGCGGAACATGTACTCCAGCCCGGGACCGCAAGCGGGAACTTCTTCCGCCGGCAGATGCTGCAGCCACACATGACGCGCCGAGATGGCCGCACCTCCCAGGGCAACGAGGCAGCCGAGGATCGCGTAGGCGCGAGTCCCGACGGGCCCGGGCCTGTGCAGCACGGCCCCAAGCATCACCAGGCCGACCGCGATCACCATGATCCGCTGCGAGATGCAGAGCGGACACGGCTCGAGGCCCACCGCGAACTGGAAATACAGAGCCACGGCGATCAGTAACGAACAAAACAGCAGCAAGAGCAGGAAGTAGACGTGAGCGGAAAAACGAAGATCCATGGCCGCTAGCGACAGAGGGAATGGGTGAAGGAAACGGCGGCGGCTTTGCGCGCCATCACAGGAGTTGGCGACCGGTAGAATGGCAGCGCTAGGCCTGCAGTCGTTTGAGACGAATTGATCCGTCGACCGTGAGCAAGTATCTCAAAGGGTCAGCGTTGTCGGCTCATTATCCCGTCGTTGAGCAAGAGGCCCCGCTAGTCGTCGATGCGAAATCCGATTTTCAACACGACCTGATAGTGACCCACCTTCCCGGCGACGATATGCCCGCGCGTTTCCACCACCTGAAACCAGTCGAGATGATGGATCGTCTTCGCCGCTTTGGCGATCGCGTTTTCGATCGCCTTGTCACTGCCTTCGGTCGATGAGCCGACGACCTCGATCACTTTGTAGACATGTTCTGACATGATTCCTGCTCCTCCGGGATGGAACGATACCGCAACCTCCGCTGATCGAGACCCTGGGCCTGCCACTGCGGGTTCATGACGTACGGCTTATCTCGATCCGCCGCACTGATGGGCGTGGCGGGTTCGAACATGGATCGCGGAAAGACGCCGACCCAAGTGACTCACCTGTCCAATTCGTTTCAACCGCACAGGGACGGCCCGCCGGTCGATGATCATACCGTTCAACTACGCCGTTTTCCAGTCGGTTTCGGTCTGTGTGGCAGTATTCGCGCGCCCCTGAAAGCAGCGGAGCCAACGCAATAAACCATGACATAGACCACCCGCAGCGGTTCGGTTCCCATCGCTCGAGGGCAATACTTCCGAGGCAAAGGAAGCGGGACCGCCCGGCTCAGTAACCTGAAGTGTTTTTCTCGACCCAGCGTTCGCCGTCATCCAGCGTTTCCTTCTTCCAAAGTGGCGCTTCGCTCTTCAACGCCTCAATCATCTCGCGGCACGCGTCGAATGCCGCACCGCGATGTGCGGTCCATACCGCGACCAACACGATCGGATCGCCCGGCTCCACCTCGCCGGTCCGGTGAATGACGAGAGCATCAAGGAACTTCCAACGGCGGCGTGCCGTTTCCACAATGAGTTCGAGGTGACGCTCGGTCATGCCGGGGTAGTGCTCCAGCACCATCTTCCTGACCGGGTCCCCTTCATTGAAATCCCGCATCGTGCCGACGAAACTTGCCGTCGCCCCGAACGAAACACCTCGCTGTTGCAGCATCGCCTGGTGGCGTAGAAGCTCGGCGTACGGCTCGAAATGGACGGATCGTAATTCAACGCGCACGCTGCTGACCCCCGGTCACCGGTGGGAAAAAAGCCACCTCATCGCCATCCTTCACTGGGGAATCGGGGTCTGCATAATCCATATTCACCGCGCAGAGAATCTGTTCCGGCAGCGGCTTTCCTTCGCCGACGGCTTTCCACACATCGGAGACGGTCGCCAGACCCTCTGCAGCCAACGTTTCCTCAACACGCCCCATTCTGTCTCGAAGGCTTGCGAAATAGCGGACTCGAATCGACATGACTATCCGACGGGTAGGTTTGGGGTCGATGGCGAAAATCATACACCAAAGCTCGAGGACGCCAATCGATCACTTCGCTCGCGCCCGTTCAACGGCTGGAACCCCGACCACCCCGAATTAATGCGCGACCCCGAGACACCGGCGACGATGAAGCGTATCTTGACACGCTTTAACGGGATTCTCTGGTCCATCATCGATCCGGCCGACGAGACGATCGTCGGTGCGGGCATTCGCTGACCAACGGATTCGACCTAAGTGCTGCACCAGGATTGCGCAATCATTCCCGAAATCGCGCACTTCGTGCGCATCGACGGACGCTGAGGCTGGAAATTAAGCGCTTTGTCGTGTGGGCATGGTTGGTGCAAAAGAGCAAAAGAAGACCGACTCATTGAGCCATTCCGTGTTGCCCTTGACCCCACAGTGCCGGTTCCCCTGGACTTCTCGCGACGCGGTGTATCCGCACAACATCGGCGCGATAAAGCCGGCCACAATGTTCCTTTTCCATGCAGCGAAAGCCGTGGCCGAGGCGGAACGGGTTCAAGCGCAGCGACCGAAAGCGCGCAGGGTCTCCGCATACCAAGCCGCCCGCTCCGATCACAGGCCAAGATTTGCCGCCATTTCCCCGGCTACCGACACACCGAGTCACAACCTTCAACCATTCGTGGGAGCAGATCGCCATGACAAGCAAAGATACGATCACGGTCACCGATAACCGCAGCGGGGCAGCCGCCGAGTTTCCCATCATCGAAGGGACGCTGGGTCCGCCAGCGATCGATATCACCGGCTTGAATTCCAAACTCGGCTATTTGAGCTACGACCCCGGATTCGTCTCGACGGCAAGCTGTAAGAGCGCAATTACCTTTATCGACGGCGAAGCCGGCATCCTGCTCTACCGAGGCTATCCGATTGAACAGCTGGCGGAACGCAGCACGTTTCTCGAAGTCGCGTATCTATTGATGAACGGGGAATTGCCGACGCGGCCTGAACTGGAGAAGTTCAACGCCGAGGTCGCACGACACGCGATGATCCATGAAGCCTTGCGGGTTTTCTTCAACGGCTTTCACTACGATGCGCATCCGATGGCGATGATGGTCGGCGTGGTCGGGTCGCTGTCGGCCTTCTACCACGG
>JALORT010000393.1 GCA_025458755.1 Methylotetracoccus sp. | reverse complement strand
ACTGCCTGTCTTCCCATTCTTCTGGTGTTGAGCTTCGAGATAGATCAGACCCCGGTGCAGATCGATCCGGCACCATTCCAACGCCAGCATTTCGCCCGGGCGTATCCCGGTGCGCAGTCCCAAGACGATAAAGTCCACCAGATGCGGTGTCATCAAACGGCGGTGATCACCACGGCCCGACGCCTCGGCAACACGGTCATCGCGGCCCGCATGTTCGTCCGCTGGTGCCAGGAAAACTTCTTCGCCTACATGAGGAAACACTTGGATATTGATGGGCTTCTCGAATATGGCGCGGAAGCGATTCCCGGCACCCTAGAGGTCGTCAACCCCGCCTGGCGGGATCTCGACCAAACCGTTCGGCAGACCCGGCAAAAGGAGAGAAAGCTGCAAGCGAAACTGGCCAAATTGGCGCTCGGCGAGGGCACGGAAATCCAAAAGAACGCCGAATCTGTCGAGTCCCTGCAAGCCGTTCAGGCGGAACTGGAGCAGCTTCGTGCACAGCGCACTCTCGGTTCAGGCGCGACCCCGCCCCGACCGACCAGGCACGCGGGAAGGTCGTGAACGGTTACGTCGCAAGGGCCAGTATCCGAACACGAAGTTCGACTTCCTCGGGTACACCTTCCGGCCACGGCTGGTGAAGAACCGCAAACGTAATAGCCTGTTTGTGAGCTTCACCCCAGCGGTCAGTGCGGCGGCCCTCCGAGCGATGCGGCAAACGACGCGGCGCTGGAACTTTCGCAATCGGACGGATCTCGATCTGGCGGATATCGCTCGGATGTACAACCCCATCCTGCGCGGATGGCTTGGCTACTATGGGCGCTATTCCCCGTCAGCGATGTATCCGGTGCTCAGGCATTTCAACAAAACCTTGGTTGCTTGGGCGACGCGGAAATATCGACGGCTGAAAGGCCACAAGACGCGAGCGGGTCTCTTCATCGACGGAATCGCCAGGAAACGCCCGCGTCTCTTCGTTCACTGGCAGCGAGGGGTGTTTGGCAGGGCTGCTTGATGGGAGCGGTGTGAGTCGAGAGGCTCCCGCACGGTTCTGAGAGGGGCCGAGGGTGCAATTCCCTCGGTCTACTCGCCACGGCTGCCACTACATCCTCGACCGGAACTATGACGAGGATCGCTTGCACCGTCCGCTCGGGCCACGGCCCCGAAAACCTCACCGCCCTGCGCCGTTTCGCCATCGGCGTCATCAAGGACAGAACCCAAGACAGCGTTGCCAGCACCATTCAACGGCTGGCACGCAACGTCCGCTTGGTCTTCGACTATCTGCGCATGACCGAAAACTCTAGCGCTAACACACCGCAGCTTCTAGCACAGACAAGCTAGAACGGGTTTGCCCCAAGGCGTTCGGCATAAGTGTTGCGCAGCTGACTAACTTATACGGTCAATCAATGGGTTGTGGTTAAAGATGGCCCGAAGGATATTGTTCGGGAAGCTTTCCCATTTATCTCCATGATTTGCCGAATGAAGTCTGAAATCCCACAACACCTTTGTCGGACGGCTTTGATTTGCCCTGGTTCTTGTTCCGTCCCGCTGTAATGTCGGGCGTTGGATTCATCCTACTCAACTTTAGCGAAGTAACCGCCCCTGATCGGTGGGGGTTACGGGTAAACAGGAGTTGGCGATGATCCATCGTGTCGCGATCCGGAAACTCAAGCCGCGGGGCGGGCCGCTCAGCCTGCCTTGAGGTGCCCCGGAGCCGAAAAGCTTGCACCTCTCTGGCGCATGATTTCCAATAGCGCACCAAAGACAGAACATTTTCGAGTCGGTCTATGGGGGTGAAACACACGCTGCGTACGCATCCGGCGTCGCCCAAACCGTCGGCGTAAATCCTGCATCATGTAGGGAATCATGAGTAGAGCCATTATGCGACAGGGCCTGCCTCGGCACATGCCTCCGCACTATCGTCAATCCCCAAGCCATACGCGAGGTTTTCCCAACGTGGACATCAAGAAAGCGATCGGCCTCGAGCAAGAGGGTTATTTTTCCGATGAACCACATTTACGCCAGCGTCATCTCCTCAATATCAACCTGACGCTGGCCGCCGCGGGGCAGCCGATTTGCCAACAGGTGAATGCTGGCGATTTCATCGATACCGCGGCTGATTTGGTTGACAGCTATCGGGCCCAGTCGCGCCTCGTTCCTAATTATCTCTGCCCCGCCGATCAGCGCATCCAGCAGTTTCTGTCAACCTATTTCGCTGATCTGCAGCTTCCGTTGCCGCTCCGACTGCCGACGAGCACGTTGATTCTGCATCGTTACGGGATCGCCCGCGAGCTTTCGCTCCCTCCCGTCGGCGACCGTTTCGAATCCGACATCATCAAGAGCTATCGGGTGCGTCAGGGCGTGTTGCACAACACCCTGCGGGATAGGCGCACGACGAAGGGCTCGTTCCATATCGCCGAGGGCGGCTTACCGATTCCCAGCGACAAACGGGCCGCACCGAAGGTCGCATTCGCCCGCCTGCTTGCGGCGGCTCTGAACCCGCCGCGCGAACTGTTGCGCCTGCCGTTCACCTCCGAGCAGCAGGATCCAGCCGAGTGCTTCGTCTCATTGCTGATCCGTCCGACGGTATGTCCAGCGGTTCCCGGCATCCTGCCGGAGAAGAACATGGAGATCCGCTTTTTCGCGCCCGGCAGCATGGTGTCCAACCTGGATTTCATCGAGAGCATCTTCGGCAACGCGGGGAATCCCCATCTGCCGGAGAACGACGCCGGTCTGGATATCGATCATTGGACCGGCCACAGCGGTTGTGTGATTCTCGCCCCCCACCTGCTGCGGATGACGAAAAAGGAATTGGGCCTGCCGCATTACGATCAGGCGACCCGCCGGCAGCGCGCCGATCGCATGTTCTGGCGCGATGAGAGCGAGCCGTATAACGACGGCGAACCTTATAAGATCACCGCGCGCGACGCAACGGGCACGATTGTCACGCTGATCACCGACAACTATTTCGGCTACTGCAAGAAGGAAGTTAAAACGCAGATCAGCTTCTCCGCCAATCTGTTCGGCCTGGCCGAGGAGGAACACGCGGGAGGAGCGCTAACCTTCGCATGCCGCAACCACGGCGAGGAGTACGGCGCCGACAGCCACATCCGTAGTACCGATCACGGTTTCGATGAAGTGAAGTCACTGTTCGGCGAGATTATGGACCTCCAGCCCGAGGGCTACGGCATCGACCGTCGCTATCCTCAACTGATT
>JALORT010000392.1 GCA_025458755.1 Methylotetracoccus sp. | reverse complement strand
CTGTCCTCGATGAAGCGGGTCGGCCAAGCCCTGGAGGTCCGGATGCTCGTCGACCAGCTGTTCGATGTGGAAGAGAATGCGCTGATTGTCGCCTGCGGTGATTTCAACGCCGATCTGGACGAAGTGCCGGTGGAGGCTATTCGCGGGGATGTCGAGAACACCGGCAACGACAAGCTGGCTAAACGCGTTCTGGTGCCTTGCGAACAAACGGTCCCCGAACCGGCCCGGTTTTCGCTGGTGCATCATGGTCGGGGAGGCATGATCGATCACCTGTTGGTGTCGCGAACGCTGCTGGGGCACTACCGCGGTATAGAAATCCACAATGAGTTGCTGCATGACGAATCGGTCGCATTCGGGACCGACGTGAAGTTTCCTGAGTCCGATCATGCGCCGGTCATCGCCGAGTTTGCGCTGCCGGAGGCTTAGCGGATTGCCTCCGCAAGGCCGTGCCGCCACGCGCAGCGCCCGTGTCCGAGCGGCGCACCGGGCGACGTCGACTCGGCTCAAGCGCTGGGCGCAGTGCGGTGCGGCAGCCTGCCGCAACGGCACCGCAGCCGGACCCTGCCGGACGGAGGCGGATTTGTCGGATGCCGTTCTCGTCTGCGATCAGGACGTCGTGTTTCGCGAGGCGCTCCGAAATTTTCTGCTTGCGGCGGGTTACGCCCGGGTGGAAGTCGCCGCTACACCGTGCGAGGCCTTCCCGAAGCTGCGCTGGGACCACTATCGGTATGTGTTGATCGGCGTGACGCGGCCCTTTTCCCGCGCCTGGCGCCTGGCCGCCATTGCCCGGCAGCGACAGCGCGAGGCGAAGATATTTTTTCTGGTGGAGGCGATGGAGCAGCCCTTCGTAGGGGACGCCTCTCGTGACTACGTGATCAAGGAATACGTATTCACGAACCTGCTGGAATTGATGTAGTGTAGCCAGCATGTCCTGCTCAGAAGCGTCGTATCAGGAGCGAACACAGCCGATCACGGGATCCGTCAGCAATGTCAGGAGGCGACCATGACACACCCAGCCGATCTCTACGAGGCCTTTTTCTATGCCGCCAACGAAGCCATTTTCGTTGTCGAGGTGCCGACGGGACACATCGTCGCAGCGAATGCTCGGGCGATCCGCTGCGCGGGATTTGCACCGGATGAGATCATAGGCCTTTCGGTTGATCGGCTATTCCGGCCACAGAACGGGTTCGGGCTGCCGTTTTTCCTGGAGAACTGTGCGAACGCCCCGCGGGCCTGTTGCAGCACGCTGCAGTTGATAAAGAAAAGCGATGAAATCACCGCAGTCAACGTCAGTGCGACCTGGGTCGAAGCGGACGGCACCCGGTTTCTGTTTCTGCTGACCCGCGAGACCGATCCGGCGGCGTTCGCCGCGTGCCAAAGCCTGGACGACGGACCCATCGCTTGGTCGGAGCAGGAAGACTTTCCGACCATCATCGGGCAGAGCGAAAAGATCCGCGATGTCTGCCGGCTGATCGGCGCGGTGGCCAAGAGCAATGTGACCGTTCTGATCCAGGGCGAGAGCGGAACCGGTAAAGAGGTGATCGCCAACGCCATCCACGTACACAGCCATCGCCGGCGTGGTCCTTTCGTCAAAGTGAACTGCGCAGCGCTCTCGGAAACGCTGCTGGAAAGTGAATTGTTCGGTCATGTCAAGGGTGCATTCACGGGCGCGATTCGAGACCGCTGCGGGCGTTTCAAGCAGGCCGATCAGGGCACGATCCTCCTCGACGAGATCGGCAGCATGTCGCTTTCGGGCCAGGCCAAGCTGCTGCGGGTATTACAGGAGCACGAATTCGAACCTGTGGGGAGTTCGGCGACGATATCGGTGGATGTTCGGGTGCTCGCCTCGACCAATGTCGATTTGGAACAGGCGGCGGGAGAGGGCCGATTCCGCGAAGACTTGTACTACCGCCTCAATGTCTTCGCGATTCCGCTACCGCCTCTGCGGGAGCGGAAAGAGGACATCGTGCTGCTGGCACGTCACCTGCTGTCTCGATACAGCCGAATTCTCGGCAAGTCAGTCAATGCCATCGCGCCGGAGACTTATGCGTTACTGATCGACTATGATTGGCCCGGCAATGTACGCGAGTTGGAGAACGCGATCGAACATGCGGTGATTGTGGAAAACGGCTCATTGGTCGCGCCTTCCAGCCTGCCGATGAATCTCACCAAATCGCGGCCCGGGGATGAGGACTCCGCGCCGTCCTGCGGTGGCGAGATGAAGTTACGTGAAAAGCTGACTCTCCTCGAGCGGCAGATCCTGCTCGATACCTTATCGCGCGCCAAGGGGGTCAAGAAACACGCCGCGGACATGCTCGGTATCGACGCCCGCAATCTGCCGTATCTTCTGAAGAAGCACCGTCTCGGATCCGACCTCCGGCCGCATTGAATCGGCTGATTAGGCAAACACACCGCACTGAATAAACAGACAACGGGGAAGCGAGTACATGACCGAGAGTCTAAGCCAGTTGTTGCCGGGCGTCGGAGCCATGGCGAATGTCCACCCGCTGCTGGTGCATTTCCCGATCGGGCTTTACTTCGGCTTCTTGGTTGCAGAGATTTTCGCGCTGATCGGCCGCTCGGAATCGTTGCGGCGCGCGGCGACCTGGATGCTCTACATCGGTACCTTGGGCGCGGGCGGCGCGGTCGCGGCGGGTTATCAGGCGGCTGCGACGGTCGAGCACAGCGAGGAGGTGCACGCCATCTTGGAGCGCCATGAAACCTATGGACTTGTGGTGCTGGTGCTGGGCGTGTTGCTTTCGTGCATTCGGTGGATTACGCAGTCCAGGTCTTCGGGCCTTGTTCGGTCCCTGGAATTCGTTTTGGCGCTGGTCTTGGTTTCACTGATGACGCTGGGCGCCGATCTGGGAGGGCTGATGGTGTACGGGCATGCCGTTGCGGTGCGTTGCCCCGATGCCCCCGTTGCCGAACCGCCGCCGCTGACGGAAGAACAACCGCCGACTTCTGCGACGGGGTCGGCGCCAGTCGTCGGCAGTCCCGGTGAGGATCATCCGCATCGACATCAGCATCCTCACTCCCATGAGCACCATCACAAGCATTGAGTGAGGGTCTACGCTGCTGCAACTCAGCGTCGCTCACAGTTTGGATGACACGAAACGCTGGGAAATCGTCAGCCCACCGCCGCTGCACGTCGGTCCACTCGAGGCGGCCAGCGCGTTGAAGTCGGAGGCGGGTCATTGCAGGTTGAGCCG
>JALORT010000391.1 GCA_025458755.1 Methylotetracoccus sp. | reverse complement strand
GGCTTGTTGTTCTGCCCCTGTGTTATGATGAACACACCGACAATTGGACACCTTTGCTAATCCGGGTACCAGGGAGGGCCATGAACTGCGTGGTCCATATGAATTCTACGCGGAGGGTTACAGCGTGTTTCATGGTACGTGTGTGATGTGCCAAGCTCGTCTGCTGCGCTATGCGTCCGAATTGTATGATTATCTTGAAGAGGAATCCCGGACTTACAGTCTGGCGACCCCCAATCGCGCCGTACTTCAAAGTTATCCGATACGGTGACCCGCCGGCGGATCGGTTCAATACGAATCAGGATGGAGTAGCCTCGGCCGATCAGTCACCTGCAAAGGTCAACCGTTTCCCAACGGCGCAACGCCCGCGCCCTGGAACTGGGGCCGTGGCTCGATCTCGTGGCCGTCCGGGGAGGTCTGCTCGGGATACGTGTAAAAATTTATCACTTCAATGCGCCACCGGGCTGTGGCGGATACGTTTGACGATGTCCCCAACCACGCCGCGCCCGATCGGGGCACCGATTCTCTGATGAATTCCGCGCACGCTGAGATCCGTTGTTTTCGCCAGTTCCTCGATTCGTGTCACGATGGCCGCTCGCGTTCGCGGTCGCCCCAGAGGCTTCCCTCGCGCCTTGGCCGCTTTCATGCCAGCGGTGACTCGCTCGCTGATCAAGGATGATTCCAGTTCCGCCATGGCACCGATGAGCGTGAACATCGCCTTCCCCATAGGCGAGGTGGTGTCGATCTGGTCTTGGATGCTCACGAAGCGGATGCTCAGGTAGTCAAACTCTTCCAGCGCCGCGAGCAGGTGTTGCGTGGAGCGGGCGAAGCGGTCGAATTTCCAAACCAGCACGCAATCGAACGCGCGCTCGCGCGCCGCTTGCATGAGGGCGTCGAGCTGTGGACGGCCTTGCTTGCGGCCCGACACCGGCCATCTGTCGCTGGCCATCCTGCTCAAGACCCGGCCACCGATGGGCTACTTTCCCGCCCTGACGGAGGTTCCCGATCAGATTTGCGGGCATCTCGCCCAGCAACTCGGCGTCGCCGAGCACACCCGGTTGGTCGATGAGGTGAGCCGACCGGCGACGTCGCACCGGTACCGCACCGCCGTTCGGACCCGGTTGGACAGTCGCCCTTTCTTCGAGGGCGGGCGGGAGATCGTCATCACCACGGTACGTCACTGCGCCCAGACCATGAGCGACCCCGCCGACTTGATCAGCGCAGCCGTCGAGGCACTGGTCAAAGCGAACATCGAGCTGCCGGCTTTCAGCACCCTCGATCGTCTGGTCAGCACCCTCCGCCAGGAAGTTCACGAAACCCTTTATCAGCGCATCACCGGGACCTTGAGCGACGAGCAACGCCAAACCCTGGATGCCTTGCTCGACGTCGCCGAAGGGGATCGGCTCAATCGCTTTTCCCGATTGAAGCAGACCCCGGGTCCGCCCACCCTGAAACACGTTCGCGAATGGACCGAGCGGCTGGCCGCGCTCGATGGCATCCTCGACCCGCGACCGTTCCTCAAGGATATCCCGCATACCCAAGTCCGCCAGTTCGCCGCTGAAGCCGCCGCCCTCGAGAGCGGCGACCTGCGCGATGTCTGCTGGCCGGGCAGACGCCACGCCTTGCTGCTCAGCTTCCTGCATCAGGTCCAGTCCGATACCCGCGATCAACTCGTTGAGATGTTCGTGCGGCGCATACGGCGAACCCAGCAGGCGGCCTTGGAACGCCTGCACGCCCTACGAGAGCAGCACCGGGAGATGGAAGAGGCCCTGATCGGCGTGTTCGGTCAGGTGCTCCATCACGCCAGCGGCGACAGAAACGATACGGATCTGGGACGCAGTGTCCGTCAGGTACTGGCCGATCAGGGTGGTATCGAGGTCCTGGGCTCCCAGTTCCAGGCGGTGGCCGCCTATCACCACCACAATGACCTGCCGCTGCTCTGGCCGGTCCATGCCATCCATCGCACCGTGCTCTTTCGCGTGTTGGATCGGTTGCAAATCGAATCGTCGACCCAGGACCGCCGGTTGCTGGACGCCTTGGCGCGGGTTCATCAGTACCGGTACAGTCGGCGGGATGTTCTCCCCACCGCAATCGATCTGGGATTCGCATCGCAACGCTGGCAGGCCTTTATCCAGGAACGCGAGCGCGGCGAGACGGTTCTCAACCGCCGCGCTCTGGAGGTCTGTGTCTTCCACTACATCGCTGAAGCGCTTCAGAGTGGCGATCTCTTCGTCGTTGGCGCGGGAACCTATGCTGATTACCGCACCCAGTTGCTGCCTTGGCCGGAATGCCGCCTACGGCTTGCCGACTACAGCACCGCACTGAGGTTGCCCACCAACGGCCGGGACTTCGTGGCTGACGTGCGCGAACGGCTGACCCGGTTTGCCGAACACGTGGATGCGGGCTTTCCGGACAACAGCGAGCTGACGATCGATGCCGACGGGATACCGCACCTGAAGCGCCAGGCAGCACAGCCCTTGCCCGAGGGACTTTACGCCTTCGAAGAGGCCATCCGCCAACGGATGCCGGAGCGACATCTGCTCGATATCCTCAAACGCACCCATCACTGGTCGCCGTTCACCCGCCATTTTGGGCCGCTATCCGGATCAGACCCCAAGCTGACGGATGCCACCCAGCGGTATTTGTTCGCCGTGTTCGGCTATGGCTGCAACCTGGGGGCCAGCCAGACCGCCCGTCATGCCCCGCAGAGCGTCAACCGGCACACGATGCGGCGGATCAACACCCAACACATCAATGTCGCCAAGCTCGAAGCCGCGTTGCGGGACCTCATCGGCGAGTATGCCCGTCTGGAGCTGCCGCATTTCTGGGGACAACGCAACGTGGCCATTGCCGATGGGACTCAGGTCGAATTGCGCGAGAACAATCTGCTCGCCGAGCGGCACATCCGTTATGGCGGCTACGGCGGCATCGCCTACCATCACATCTCGGCCACCCACATCGCGCTATTCAGCAACTTCATCGCTTGCGGGGTCTGGGAGGCCGTCTACATCCTTGATGGGTTACTGAACAATCGCTCCGAACTCGAAGCCGACACCGTGCATGCGGATACCCATGGGCAGAGCGAGCCGGTCTTCGGCCTGGCCTACCTCCTGGGCATCAAGCTCTTCCCGCGCATGCGCACTTGGAACGATGCCCTCTTCTATCGGCCGGACAAGACGACGCGCTATCAGCACATCGACGCGCTGTTCTCCAAGACCATCGACTGGTCCCTGATCGAGACCCACTGGCAGGACATGATGCAGGTGGTGCTCTCGATTCAGGCCGGCAAGGTGCTGCCCTCGATGCTGCTCCGCAAGCTCGGCAGCCACAACCGCCAGAACAAGCTCTATCGCGCGTTCCGCGAACTCGGGCGCGTGGAACGCACGTTATTCTTACTGCGCTACGTCTCCGAGGCGGATTTCCGCCAGAGTATCCGCGCCGAAACCACCAAGGTCGAATCCTACAACGACTTCCTCGACTGGATCGGCTTCGGCGGGCCGGTGCTCAAAAGCGGCGATCCCGTGGAGCAGATCAAACAGGTCAAATATATGGACTTGGTGGCCAGCGCGATCATGTTGCATAACGTCGCCGATCTGACTGACTTGCTGTCCGACATGGCCGCTGA
>JALORT010000390.1 GCA_025458755.1 Methylotetracoccus sp. | reverse complement strand
ACCCGTCTTTGGAGTCTGTGGTGATGGTGAGATCGGCGCCCACCCCGCGGGCCGCGGTGGTCGAATTTTCCAGCAGCGCCTTGAGATGCCGGACGGCCTCTGCCGACTCCGAAGCGATGCGCTGCCGGACAATCAAACGGTCGACGATGGCCAAGAGCGGATTCGGCATGTGGTAGGAAAATTCCCCCGTCAGCAGCGTGCCGGCCGCTGAACGCCTTAATGTATAGGTGAGCGTGGCCATTCCCCCCGGTGTCTGATGCCCCTCGGCGGCCCAGCGGCAGGGGGGAACGCATTCCGTCACGCGCCAGCGCACGCGGTGACTACAGCCGAACGCGCGGAACTCCTCGGTGACATGTTCGCCAAGCCGTAAAGAACGGCCGCTGTCCCCAGCGATCCTCACGGTCGACGGATGCCAGTGTTTCCAGAACTTTGGGGTCGTTACGAAGGAGAATACATCATGGATGTCCCTCGCGATTTCGATGCTGTGGCGAATGCGCGCCATGGAGTCGTCGCTCGGCTTCCGCCAGCCCTTCGCTGAAGGGATGACGGAGGGCCGCTGTCAGGATTTAAGCCGGGCGGTTTCAGTCCTCCGCTCGTTTGTGCTTGCCGATAAGCTCCTTTTGGACATTGGCCGGAGCGGGTTCGTAGTGGCTGAACTGGATGCCCCACATTCCCTCGCCGCCCGTCAGTGACTTCAGCCGCGAGCCGTAATCCTGCAGTTCCGCCAAAGGGGCCAGAGCGCGCAGGATCACTTCGCCCTTCGGACCGGTGTCCGTGCCGGCGATACGCGCGCGGCGCGATGCGAGGTCGCCGGTGATTGCCCCCGCGCAATTTCCGGGACTGCTCACCTCTAGGTTTGCGATCGGCTCGAGTATGACCGGTGCCGCTTTGTCGACCGCATCGATGAAGGCCTTGCGTCCTGCGGTCACGAACGCGATCTCCTTGGAGTCCACAGTGTGGAATTTTCCGTCGATGACGATGACGCGCACATCCTGCAGCGGGTAGCCCGCGATCGCGCCGGCGGATAAGACTTGGCGTACTCCTTTTTCGATGGCGGGGATGAACTGGCCGGGAATCGCCCCGCCGGTGATCCGGTCGACGAATTCGAAGCCGCCGCCGCGCGGCAGCGGTTCGACCTCCAACTGCACCTCGGCAAACTGCCCGGCACCGCCGGTTTGCTTCTTGTGGCGGCAAAAACCCGCGGCCGGACGGGTAATGGTTTCCCGGTAGGGAATACTCGGTGCATGGGTTTCGACCTCGACATGAAAGCGTTCGTCGAGTTTTTCCAGGGCGACGCGCAGGTGAAAGTCGCCCAATCCGCGCAGTACCGTCTCATTCGCCGTCATGTCGTGCTCGATACGCAGCCCCGGATCTTCCGACACTAGTTTGTGCAGCACCTCGGTGATTTTCTGCTCGTCACCGCGACGTTTCGCCTTCAATGCCAAGCCGGCGAGCGGTGTGGGGTAACTGATCCGGGGCGAGCTGACGCGGTCCTGGTCATGGCTTTCATGCAGCACGATGTCCTGTTCCAGGTCATCGATCTTGGCGAGAGCACAGATGTCGCCGGCGGATGCCTCATCGATCTCTTGATGCTCCCGACCGTTGACCCTGAGCAGGCGCCCGACCTTGACCGACTTGCCGTCGGGTCCGACGAGGATGTTTCCGCCTTTTCGGATGCGGCCTTGATGGATGCGTACGAAGCCGATTTTGCCGACGAACGGATCGAATTCGAGTTTGAAAACATGACCGAGCAGGGGGGCGCCGGCGTCCGGTGCCGCCCAGAGCTCTTCCGAACCGGCCTCACCTTCAACAATGAAGGGATAAGGGTTTGCGTCGACCGGGCTCGGCGCCAGTTCGGTGAGCACTTCGAGAAGTTCCGGTACACCGGCACCAGAACGCGCGGACACGAAACAGACGGGGATCAGATGGCCTTCCCGTAGCGCTTGTTCGAACGGGTTATGAAGTGCCTCGAGGTCCATGTCGCCCTCGGAGAGGTACTTCTCTGTGGCTTCTTCATCGACCTCCACGGTCTGCTCCAACAGTGCGGAATGGGCCTCGGCTACCGAAGAAAAATCGGCCGAGCCTTCGCTGTGGGTCACCACGTCGACCACCCGCTGGGCATGATCCGCGGGCAGATCCAGCGGAAGACACTCCTTCCCGAAGGCGTCGCTAATTTCCTGCAACAACTCCTGCAGTCGGTCGGGTTCGGCATCGATCTTATTGATCAGGATCATGCAGGGGACATGCTGATGGGCGACCCAATCCATCATCCGCCGCGTCATCGATTCGATTCCTGTTTGTGCGTTCACCACCACGGCGATGGTTTCCACCGCTGACAGGGCGCTCAAGGTCTGCCCGAGGAAATCGGGATATCCCGGTGTATCGATCAAATTGAGGCGCCGATCGCGAAACTCGAATCCAAGCGTCGAGACCTGCAGAGAGTGCTGGTGTTTTTGTTCGAGAACATCGAAATCGCTCGCGGTATCGCCTTTTTCAACGGATCCCTGCACGGTTTTGACGCCCGCTTCGTACAACAGCGCCTCTACCAGACTGGTCTTGCCCGCGCCGGCTTGCCCTACGAATGCGATGTTGCGGATGTTCTCGGTCGCGTAAGAAGCCACAATTAATATCTCCTCATGGGGTCAGAATTTTTAATCCGCCAGTATATCCAGGCGGCGATCAAGGCGCCATCGGTAGCCTTTTCCAATGACAAATGAGTCTGAACGGGGGGACGTCTTTCCAACGTGAAATGAGTCTGAACGGCGGCGGGAAGCTGGGGTCATGGGAGCATGATCGTGACCCTCAAGACTTCCAGCACGAGCCTACCTGCTTAAGGCTAGGCGTTCAAGAACGAAAGATGGATCTCACTCCCATATCGGCGAATGATCTCCTGTTTCGCAGCGCGATAGGCTTTGTCGTTACCTTTTTGGCCTGATTGGTCGACTGAGCGGCGAGCCAACTCGTCGGAAATCACATCCATGAAAAGCTCCGCCAGCAGCAGCCTGGCGGCGTCACGAAAATGTCCTCGGCCATCCACGTACAGCTGCACCGTCGGCGCCCCGGTATTGATGATGATTTTCCGCTCCTCAGCGCTGTAAATCGCTCGGTCCAGCTCGTTGTTCAGGTTCCGAAACTCATATCCCACGAACATTTCCGAACCATGGTCGCGGGGCAGCCTTTTTCTTGCGACACGACCGGAACAAGCACGGCTCCGTCC
>JALORT010000389.1 GCA_025458755.1 Methylotetracoccus sp. | reverse complement strand
GAGCTGAGCCGCGCGATCTATGACGAAGCCCTCCGCATGTCCAACTTGGTCAACAACATCCTGGACATGGCGCGTTTGGATGCGGGTGCGGTCGAGCTGAATCGGCAGTGGCATACGCTGGAAGAAATCGTCGGCACCGCGCTGAACCGCCTGAAGGCACAGTTGGCGTCGCGCCCGGTCAACGTCAAGCTGCCCGACGCGCTCCCGTTGATCTACGTCGACGGCGTGATGATCGAACAGGTGTTAGAGAATCTGCTCGAGAATGCCCTCCGTTACGCGCCGGCGGGCAGCGGCATCGAGATCACTGCCGAAGCCTCGCCGTTTGCAGTCACGGTGGCGGTCGCGGACCGCGGGCCGGGCATTCCGAAAGGACTGGAGGACCGCCTGTTCGAAAAATTCTATCGGGTGCATCGTGAGAGTGCCCAAAGCGGCGTCGGTCTCGGTTTGGCGATTTGCCGGGCGATCGTCGAAGCCCACGGCGGCAGCATCCGCGCCAGCAATCGAGGCAGCGGTGGAGCCGTGTTCTGGTTCACGCTTCCGGCGGATCAGGCGCAGCCGACAATCAACCCCGAGAAAGACGCCGCGGCCTGACATGGCAAGCCCGAATCCGGTGATGGTCGTGATCGAGGACGACCCGCAGATGCGGCGCTTTCTTCGCACGAGCCTGCGCAGCCAGGGCTTTCAGATCTTCGAAGCGGACACGGGGCGGCGCGGGCTGGTGGAAGCCGGCAGTCGGAAGCCAGACCTGATCATCGTCGATCTCGGCTTGCCGGACATGGACGGTATCGACGTGATCAGGGCGCTGCGCCGCTGGACGATGCTTCCCATCATCATCCTTTCGGCAAGAAGCGCCGAGCAGCACAAAATCGAAGCCCTGGACGCGGGTGCGGATGATTATCTGACCAAGCCATTCGGCCTGGGTGAACTGCTGGCGCGCATTAGAGTGGCATTGCGTCATTCGGCATTGAATCCACAAAGCGGCGACTCCGAAGTCTTCACCACTGGCGGTTTGCGCGTCGACTTGCAGAAGCGCCTGGTGTCGGTCAATAGCCATCCGGTGCATCTGACGCCGATTCAGTATCGGCTGTTGTCCGTTCTGGTGAAGCACGCCGGCAAGGTCCTGACTCACCGCCAGATCCTGAACGAAGTGTGGGGGCCGTCCTATCTCGACAACACGCACTACCTCCGGATCTATATGAGCCAACTGCGCCAGAAGCTGGAGGCGGACCCCGCCCAGCCGCAGTATCTGCTGACCGAGTCCGGCGTCGGGTATCGGCTGCAGGGCTGAAGCCCAGCGAATGGTCGGGCCACGAGGCTCGCGGGCACGGTAGTTCCGTTGCCTGACGGTCCTACTCTTCGACCGTTACAAACGACAGCTTGGTGACGCCGGCGCGCTGGGCGGCGGCCATCACTTTAGCGACCCGGGCATACGGGACCGCCTGGTCCGCATGCAGTTGGAAATGGGTCTCGCGGTTCTGTTCCAGCGCGCTGCGCAGTTCCTGTTCCAGCACGCCGGGATCGGCGATGCTGCGCTGATCGAGGCTGATCTGACCGTTTGCATCGATGCCGATCTTCAGCGACTGCGGCTCCTTGTTCGCCTGAGTCGAGGCGGTCTTCGGCAGTGTCACGCCGACGGTCTGGGTCAGCAGCGGCGCGGTGACCAGAAACACCACCAGCAGCACCAGCATCACATCGACCAGCGGCGTGACATTGATCTCGCTCATCGCAGTTTGATCATCCGATGAGGTGTTGAACGCCATGGTCAGAACTCTCCTTCCATCTTGAATTGTTCGTTTTCGGCGAGATGCAACAAGTCTTCGGCGAAGTGCTCCAGCACAGAACGATTGACCTTGCTGCGGCGAAGAAAGAAGTTGTAGGCCAGTACTGCGGGCACCGCCACGGCGATGCCGATCGCGGTGGCGATCAGGGCTTCGCCGATCGGCCCTGCCACGACATCCAGACTGGCGGATCCGGCTTTGCTGATGTCTTTCAGCGCGCGCATGATGCCCCAGACGGTCCCGAACAGTCCGACAAAAGGCGCGGTGCTGCCGATGCTCGCGAGCAGAGTCAGGCCGCTTTCCATCAGTCGGAACTCGCCGACCATCTGCTGCTTCAGCGCCTTTTCCAGCAGAGCAGCGGGTTCCCCGCGATCTTTCAGCGCACGCCGCCCCGGATGGTGCAGCATAGTAAGCACCGCGAAGCCGCTGCGAGCCAGTCGTGCGAGCGGACCCTGCAACGGACCGGAGAGTCGCCGCGCGGTGCCGAGATCCGGTGCGTCCCAGAACGTGCGCAGAAAGACGCGATTACTCGCCCTAACGCGCCACAACTGCCACGACTTGTAGACGATGATGGTCCAGGTGACGATGGAAAAAGCGATCAGAATCCACAGCGTGGCATTGATGATCAGCGTATGGGAATACTCGAGCGAAAACATGGCACTCCTTTATCGGCCAGAATCCAGTTTGAAGACCAGTGGCACCACGACCCAGCTGGCGATTGCCTGCTCGCCGCGTTTGGCCGGGACGAACCGCCAGCGTTGCACCACTTCCAGTGCGGCTTGGTCGAGGGCATCATGGCCGCTGCTCTGTTGCAACACCACTTGCCCGGGCGTCCCGTTCGGCAACACATACACTCGCAGCCTGACCAACCCTTCCCAGTTGCGGGCAATCGCGATCGGCGGGTAGCGGGGCTTGGGGTTATGAAGGTAGCCCGCGTCGTGGGCCGGTGTAACCTTCTGTTCGCCGCCCCCAGCCCCCTTGGCCGAGGATCCCTGGCCGGCATCGCGCGAGCCCGTCGAGGGTCTGGCCGACGAGCCGGCGGACGCTGCCTCGCTGGCGGCAGGCGCCGGAACGGGTTTCGCGACCGGGCGTGTCGCCTCAGCGTCCTCGACCGGCTTCGCCGGTGCGGGTTCCTTCACCGGTCGAGGCATGTCCACCGGTTTCGGCGGCGGCCTCGGTTTGGGTTTCGGTTTGGCTGCGGTCTCGGTTTTCTTTGGCACCGATTTCGCCGCAGGAGGCGCCGCGGCCGGTGCCGGCGCTGCAGCCGGTTGATCCGCCGATGCCTGTCTTGGCGGCGCAATCAATTCCACGTCGACCATGGGCGGAATGACAACCGGTGTCTCCACCTGCTGTGGCCTGGTCCACAGCCAGCCCACGATATGGACGCCGACCACGAACAGCAGGGCCAGACCGTAACCGCGCAGCAGGCGCCGGAATTCGGCGTCGGG
>JALORT010000039.1 GCA_025458755.1 Methylotetracoccus sp. | reverse complement strand
GCGAGTGCGGCGCAATGGACCCGAATTCCGGTGCACATTGCCGCCGCGCTGTTCGATCCGGTCGTCGCGCCGCCCGGCCAGTTCGCCATCTACAATGCACTGGCCGGGTTGAAGGAATTGTTCGTGCTCGATGCCGGGCATTTCGATTACCCGGCAAAGCGCGAACAGGATCGGGCTTTGTCGGCAGCCATTGCGAGGTTTTTCGATCAGCCATGAATCGCGAATACCACCGTTGGTACACCGAGCGCCTCGGGCGCGACATGGAATTACTGATTTTCGGCCATGCCGGGGCCAAGGTGCTGGTTTTCCCGACCCGGGATGGCCGGTTCCATGAATACGAAGACCTTCGCTTGGTCGACAGTCTGCGCCATAAGATTGAAGCAGGGCAGCTGCAGCTGTACTGCCTGGACAGCGTCGACCACGAGACCTTCTACTGCTTTTGGCGGCATCCGGCCGACCGCATCAGGCGGCACATGCAGTTCGAGGAGTACATTCTGAATGAGGTGATGCCGCTGATGGCGTGGAAAAACAGCCATCCCTGCACGATCACCCACGGCTGCAGTCTGGGTGCATTTCATGCGGTCAACATCGCCTTTCGACACCCGCACCTGTTCCGCAAAGTCAGCGCATTTTCAGGACGCTACGATCTCACCGCAGGGGTTGAGTATTTTTCGGATCTGTTCGACGGTCACTACGACGACAGCATCTACTATCACACGCCGTCGCACTTTCTCCCGAACCTGAATTGCGACTGGCGTCTGGATGCGCTGCGTCAGATGGATATCGTACTGGTCATCGGCGACGAAGATCCCTTTCTGGAAAACAATCGCCAGTTGAGCGAGGTGCTCTGGTCGAAAGGCATTGCCCACAGTCTCCACACCTGGAACGGACGCGCCCATCAAGGATACTTTTGGCGCCGGATGGCGCCGCTTTACGTGTGAGCCAACCGTTGGCGACGCGGTGACGCTGAGCGTTGGGAAGCGCGCAGGTCGCGCGGAGAGAGTCGTCAGCGGTCAGGCTACCGTGGCTGCGGGATTTTGAGAAAGGCCGGCAGGGACGCCGGATTCTCCCAGAACGGCGACCCGCTCAACGGCTCGATATGCCGGGCCGCCGTGCCGAGAAGGCTCGGTATCCAGTCTGCTGGTATGGCGTAGTTGTGTCCGCCTTGATTCGAAGGCATGAATGTCGCCAAGCCAACGAGCAGGCCGTCATCGTCGAACAATCCGCCGCCACTGGCCCCCTGGGTGAAGTCTGCGGTGGTTTCAATGATCATGCCGCCATCGAACGGATGCAGGGCTTCGACACGGCCTTGCGAGAAGGCGATACCGAGCGCGCGCGGATAGCCGTAGAAATAGATCGTCGCGCCGACTGGCGTGTTCGCGGCGCTGCCCATTCGCGCCACGGGCAGAGCGAGCCCTGGAACGTCGAGAATGCAGAGATCGTGTCGCAGGTCCGCTTGCTGGGCGACGGCGTGGATGCGTTCCGGACCTTTGGATACCACGATTGCACGGGCGGCGCGAGTGACGTGGCAATTCGTCGCTACACGGTCAGGGGCCACGGCGACGCCTGATCCGAAGAACATCCGCCCATGGTCCGTGTAAGCGTGAATCTGCAACACGCTGAGGCCCAAGCGGTGGTCCATCTCCGCGGTCGCGGTCAGGCTGACGGCGAAGCCGAGGACGAGAGCGGACAGTAGGGTCTGACGGCGAAGCCGAGGACGAGAGCGGACAGTAGGGTCGTGGTTCGCATGTCTTCACTCCTGCTCGGGGATACGGGGCGGATGTGCCCGCGTCAGTGGCGTTCGACGTGAGCGGCTCGCTCTGCCGTGGTCGGCTGGTCCCACAACACGAGCATGCGGGGTGATCGACGAGGCTAGCGGATCATCCGCGCACTCCGATTTCGCCCGCGCCACTGACACGCAGTTCCAATGTCTCGATCAGTGTAGGTGCCAGCTTCAGCTCCTTGGCCAGATCGTTCAAATAGGAACGTTCCAGCTCGTTGGAGCGGTCGATCACCGCCAGTGACACGAGATACATCTCGATCGCTGTTTCGGGCGAATCAGCGTTCGCTGCGATCTCCGCGGCGCGCAGCGGCTTCGCCAGTTCCTGCTGCAGGAATTCGCGGGTGCCGGGATCCGGGGCCAATCTCTCTAGCTGACGATCGATTTGCGCCTGTTCCTGCTCATCGACATGGCCGTCGGCCTTCGCCGCGCCGATCATCGCCTTTAACAAAGCGAGGCTGCGCTGCTCGGAGGCGGGTCCGGTCAGTTGGTCGATGGGTAGGCTGGAGGGCGCCGGCTGGGCCGCGCCCTGTCGCGCCTGCCAATCGCGCAGCGTCGTGTAGGCAAGCCCGCCGATCGCGGCGAGCCCACCGAGTTTTACTGCGCTTCCGGTGACCCGGCGCCCGGTGCGCGTACCGAGCAGCACCGCAAGCAACCCGCCCAGTGCCGCACCCTTGCCGAGGCCGCTCAACATCGCGTCGCGGTCCGGTCCGGACGCGGGGATCTGCAGTTTCTGTTCAGCGAGGCCTTGCCCTTGTTTGGCCAGATCGCGGCCGGACTGCAACAGTGCATCGAGTAAAGCCGTTGTATCCATCGTGATATTTCTCCGGTTTGCGAGGCGCCAAAAAAATTGAAAGCGGCAGCCACTTCAATCGAGACTTTGCAGGCTTGCCGAAAGTTCCGAGTTGCAGAGGACGATTTAGCGGAACGAATAGTGCTTCTTGACCGCTTTGCGAATGTCCCTGGTGCAGGAAAGCCCCCGCCGAAGCGTGACCAGATCTCCTTGGCCGAACCGGGACGGCTCGCCGTGTTGCGGCGTCACAACCACCTCGCCCTCGAGTAAATAGCAGATTTCGGTGCTGTCATAGTGCCATGGGAATACGGAGACTTCTTTCTCCCAGATCGGCCATTGCTTGACACCGAGTTCGTTCAACCGCTGCTCGTCGGGGTGATGTTCGATTTCGATCGGATTCATGGATGCGGACCTCTGGGTCGTCGGGGAGGGGAGCGCTGCGTTCAGCCGGACGCTGTCGTTGGAGTTTATGCGAAATGACGTTTCGCCAGCCAGCTATTGCCGCCGCCCATAACGGGGCGGTGTCGAACCGCTGCGGACAGACCGTGCATCGCCTACAATCAAGCAGCCGCGGACGACTTTGACCTCGTTAGGTTCATGCCACAGAAGATCTTTACCACCACCAACCCCGCGAACGGCGAACTGCTGGAATGCTACCCTGAGTTCTCTGCACCGGACCTGGAACGTGCGCTCGAGGCTGCCGTGGCAGCGCAACGGATTTGGCGAGCGTCGGACTTTGCTGCACGTGCGGATCGACTGCGGCGGCTCGCCGTATTGCTCCGTGAGCGTCAGGATCGTTATGCCTTTCGAATGGCGCGTGAGATGGGGAAAGTCGTTCCGGAAGGCCGGGCGGAGATCGAAAAATGCGCGCGCGCCTGCGATTTCTTTACTGCGCACGGTGAAGCGATGCTGCGCCCGGACATCATCCCGACCGAGGCGCACAGGAGTTGGGTCGACTATCTCCCGCTCGGTGTAGTGTTCGCGGTGATGCCCTGGAACTTCCCGTTCTGGCAAGTCTGCCGCTCTGCGCTGCCGGCGCTGCTGGCCGGCAATGGCTTCTTGTTGAAACACGCGCCGAACGTTTTCGGATGCGCATCGGATCTCGAAGCACTGTTTTGCGATGCGGGGTTTCCCGAGGGCTTGGTCCGTTCGCTGGTCGTCGATATCCCTCAAGTGGCCGGGGTGATCTCGGATCGCCGCATCGCGGCGGTGACGCTGACGGGAAGTGTCGAAGCCGGACGGGCTGTGGGTGCGTTGGCGGGGCAGGCGTTGAAGAAGTGCGTGCTGGAACTGGGCGGCTCGGATCCCTTCATCGTGCTGCCTGATGCCGATCTGGATCGGGCAGTGTCCGCCGCCGTGACGAGCCGATTTCAAAACTGCGGCCAAAGCTGCATCGCCGCCAAGCGGTTCATCTTGGTGGATGCGGTTCGCGCGGCGTTCCTCGAGCGTTTCATCGCCCAAGTCCGCATGCTGCAGGCGGGCGATCCGTGCGATCCCGACAGCACGATGGGGCCGCTGGCGCGGGTCGATTTGAGAGAGAAGCTCCATGCCCAGGTGGAGCGCACGGTCGCCGCGGGCGCTCGACGGGTGTGTGGTGGGCTTCGGCCCGTGGGACCCGGCGCGTTTTATCCGCCGACCGTGATCGATCAGGTCCCGCCAGGTAGTCCGGCACTGGAGGAGGAACTGTTCGGACCAGTGGCGACCGTCGTGACCGTGCCGAACGAAGCCGAAGCGGTCCGTGTGGCCAATGACACCTCGTACGGCTTGGCCGCGTCGGTCTGGACCTCTGATCTCGAACGGGGCGAACGGGTCTGCCGAGCCATCGAGTCCGGGCTATGTTTCATCAACCGGGCGCCGTTTTCCGACCCCCGTCTGCCGTTCGGCGGCATCAAGCAGTCGGGCTACGGCCGGGAATTGTCGCAGTTCGGCCTGAGAGAGTTCGTCAATGTTTGCAGCGTTTGGGTCGACAGGGTGTGAGGGAGGCCACGTACCGGGGTCGCTGTGCTGCGGCGCATCCGGACCGGAATGCGCCGGCTATTGCCGAGACCTCGGCGATCCCCGACAATGCGCCGGTCTCGACCGGAGCAATGACAACACGCCGCCCGGTCTCCCGGCCGACACCGATCACAATAAGGAGGATGACATGCTGCGAGAAATTACCGTTCGCAAGTACATGACCACGAAACTGATTTCTTTCAAGCCGTCGATGAGTATCTATGAGGCCATCCGGAAGATGATGGAGCACAAGATCACGGCGGCGTTGGTGATGGATGATCACGGCCATCTTCTGGGCGCTTTGTCGGAAGCCGACTGTCTGCGCGTCGCCTACAATGCGGCTTATCACGAGGATTTGGGCGGAACCGTCGGCGACTACATGTCGACCGAAATCCCGTCCATCGGTCCGGAGACCAGTATTCCTCAGGTGACTGAGATGTTCATGCAGCAGCCTTACCGCAGCTATCCGGTGATGGAACACGGCCGCCTGATTGGCGTCATCAGCCGCGTGGACGTCCTGAAGGCACTGATTGCGCTGACGTGACGAAACACCCCCTGCCGTTCCCCAACGCCTTGACTATGATTGCCGGGAGATAGGCTCCGCCGATGGCACGTGCGGCGAATCGATGGCTGAGGACTCTGCTGTGGCTGGTCGCGATATTCATCGCGGTCCTTGCCGGTGGTGAGTGGGTTCTGACCGTGCTGGTGGAAGCTGGAGACCTTCTGCTGGAAGGCAGCCAGGCGGTATTGCTGTTGATCTTCGAACGCGCTTTCGGGCTGCCGTATGCCCGGGCCGAAGGTCTGGCCGCGTGGACCAGTCTGGCGCTTTTCGCGCTGTGCATCGTGGCCGCGGTCTGGAAGCTGACGCCGTGGGTCAAGGCCAAGGCCGCCGCCGGCCGCCAGTGGGTTCGGGAGACCCGGTCCGCGACGGGCGAATGGTGGCGCGCCGCCCGCTGGTATCAGAAGTCTTTCGTGGCGATCGGCGGGCTGGCGCTGTTGTTTGGTTTACTGTTGGTGGTTTGATTCAGCGCCGGCCATGCTTCCGGCATGAGTTTTCGAAGGGTGTAGTCGCCATGCCGATTTATGAATTCTACTGTCAGGATTGTCACACTGTTTTTAACTTCTTTTCCCGGCGGGTCGATACCGAAAAGCGGCCGGCGTGTCCGAAATGTCAGCGTCCGGAGATCGACCGGCGGGTTTCACTGGTGACGGTTTTGAAGGGCGGCGGTCAAGGTGGCGGCGACGAGAAAGGTGAGTTGCCCGACTTCGATGAAGCGAAGATGGAGCGCGCGTTGCAGGCCATGGCCGGGGAATTCGAGCAGGCCGGCGAGGACGATCCCCGGGCGATGGGGCGGCTGATGCGGAAATTCATTGACAGTGCCGGAATGAAGTTGGGGTCGGGGATGGAGGAGGCGCTGCGTCGGTTGGAAAGCGGCGAAGATCCCGACCGCATCGAAAGCGAGATGGGCGATGTGCTGGAGGCGGAAAACCCTTTTCAGGAAGGTTCCCGAGCCGCGTTGACCGACTGGCGCCATCGAGTCCTGCCGCCGAAGGTAGATGAAACACTCTACGAACTCTAGTCCCGCATTGCGGGGATTTCCTCGATCCTGGAGCCTCATTCCGATCAGACTGTCTTTCCATGCGCTATCGATCTGATATGCCGGAGGCAGCCGCCGCCTCGGCCGATGAAAACATGGTGCTGGGCACTGCGGTTTATGCGTTGTTCCTGGGCTTGGGGTTGTGCTTCGGCGGCTGGTTGGGCGGTAAGTATTGGATCGTTTCGATGGGCGCGCTGCTGTTCGCTAGTGCGGCGGCCTACCTGGCCGGGCGTTTGTTCGGGTGGTGGTGAACGGGGTGAGCGCGCCATCGGGGAACGGCAGGCGCGTGGGCGATCAATGCCGCTCGATAGGGCTCTCCCCCAAGGTCGTCCTTCATCTCGCACTGACGGGGCTGGCGCTGGCCTGCCCGCCGTGTGCGGGCGCCGAACTGCTGTTGCGCGGCAAGGTCGTAGGCGTGGCAGATGGCGACACCATCACGGTGCTGGACGCGCGCAGCAACCAACACCGGATCCGGCTTTATCAGATCGATGCGCCGGAGAAAGGGCAGGACTTCGGTGCCGCTGCGAAAAAATCACTGTCGAGGTTGATCTACAAGCGAGACATTTCGGTGTCATCGGTCACCACGGACCGTTACCAGCGCACAGTCGGCACCGTGTATCTGGCCGGGACCGATATCAACCTGGAGCAGGTGAAGCGCGGCATGGCTTGGGTCTACCGTCAATACGCGAAAGACCCGCGATATCTCGCTGCCGAGCAGCAGGCGCGAACTCGCCGCATCGGCTTGTGGGCCCGCTCGAATCCCGTGCCGCCTTGGGAGTTCCGGCGAGAGCGTGACGGTCATGACGGTTACGATGTCCGCCGGTGGTTCAAGCGGTTTTGGTAATCCGGCACGATACTGACATCTTCGATCCCGGCCTGCGGTCCCTCTCAGCTTCAGAGACTCGTTGTGCCCGAAAACGCGCAGTGCATACCGCTCGTCAAGAAACGTAGGCGACTGCCGCGTCGTTTCCGACGGGACTCCGGAATCCAGATATCCCGGGACAGCACGGCTTCCACATGCGTGTGCCGGGGTGCCGGTGTCCTACCCCGTGAAGAAACTCGACAGCGCTGTGTCTCATCTGACATCAAGGTGTGAGGCGCCCGGTTCGATCAAACGGTCGGGCTCAATCCGGGAAGATGACGTCCTCGTAGACGTGGAGCAGGCCCAGGTCGGTGCGGCAGGCGCCGCACTCGATGCCGAGCAGTTCATCGCCCTCCAGCAAGCCGGTCTCCCACTCACCCAAATTGTTACGGCAGTAATATTCGACGTTGGCGTAGTTGGTGCGGATCAGCAGGATGTAACGCAAGCTCGGGATAGTCTGGTAGATGGCGAACTTCTCGCGCCGGTCGATGGCTTCGGTGGAATTGGACAGCACTTCCGCAACCAGACAAGGCCGTTCCTTGTAAAGTTCGTCGGCGTCGCTGTCGTCACAGGTCAACATCACATCGGGGTAGTAATAGATGCGCCGATCCCGGATGTAGAGCTTCATATCGCTGATAAACACGCCGCAGCGGCTGCCGCGCGCGGCCGCGCGGAGACGGAACGCGATATTCAACGCGATGCGGTTATGGCGCTCGCCGGCACCCGACATCGCAAACACATGGCCGTCGATGTATTCGTGGCGCACGTCGGAACATTCTTCGCCAGCCAGATACTCTTGCTCGGTCAGCAATTCAACTTTGCGCGGTTCGGACATAGCGAGTTCGCGGTCAACTGCGGTGGCAGCTTATCGTGGCAAAGATCGTGCTCCTGGTCAAAGGATAGGGGCGAGTCCGGGACGGATGAGCCGTCAGATGACTTCTCAGCGGCGATGACTTACCGAAGCGCCTAAAACGACATCGGGCTCCCTTCGGGCGACGAAGTAGAGGCTGTCTGCTGTCGCGGCGGGATATCACCCATAATTCCCTGCCGGTTTCAATCACGATGCTTGGCCATGATCCGGTCGTAGGTCCCGTCGGTGCGCATTTCGGCGATCTCGGCGTCGAATGCCTTGATGATTTCCTTGGCCTTCGGGTGTTGGCGGTTCATGGCGAAGCAGAGGCCGCGGGTCGCGAACGGCTTGGACAAGATTTCGAACTGGTCCCGGCTGTTGGCCATGTACTTGGCGATCTCGTACTGCAACACGACTTCGTCGTCCAGCGTGACGTCGACCTGCCCTTGCAGCATCAGCAGCAGGTTTTCCAGCACGTGATTATTGACGAAACGCGTCAGGCCGCGGGCATTGTCGAACCGGTCGTCGTAGGCATAGTCTTTTACGATTCCGATCACTTGGCCCTTAAGATCGTCCATCGTCCGGAACTGAAACGGGCTGCCCTTGCGCTTGATGAATTTGATCTGGTTGACCAGGTAGGGCTTGCTGAAGAGGAAGGTCGTCCCGCGTTGGTCGCTATACCAGGCCGTGGCCAGCGCATCGTAGACGCCGATCGACGCCCCTTCCAGCGTCCGTGACCAGGGTTCGTCGACGAGCGCGATGTCATAGTCGATGCGCTCTAACGCGGTGCGCACCAATTCGATCGCGATTCCGCCGTTGGGGGCCGTGGTTTCGACGTACGGCGGCCAGTCGCTGATGGCCATTCGGAGCGTGCCTTCGGCCCGCACGCCGGTGGCGCCGAACAGCACGACGAAAACCATGAACCAAGTGCGAACTGGCTGCGACCGATGGTGCTGCATGGCGGTGTCTCCTCGATGTTGGGGCGTCACTGTGGTGAGGCGCGGTCGTAGCGGCTCGCGCGCTCTCGTTACAACATCCTGGCCAGAACCAGCGCATCTTCCCGACCGTTCTTTGCCGGATAGTAGTCTTTGCGGGTGCCGATCTCGTTGAATCCCATCTTTCGATAGAGCCGGATCGCCGTCTTGTTGGTCGGCCGGACTTCCAACATGACCATCTCGGCACGATACCCTTTGGCGACCTCCATCAGCTTTTCCAGCGTTCGGCGGCCGTAACCGGAGCCTTGGACCTCTGGCGCTACGCAGAGATTGAGGATGTGGGACTCGCCGGCACCCACCGTGACAATGCCGTAACTGAGGATGCGGCCCGCTTTTTCACCGACCCAACAGTTGTAACCCACGCTGAGGCAGTCGCGAAACGCGATCGGCTCCCAGGGGAATTCGTAGGCGCTTTCCTCGATGCGCGAGATCACGGACAGATCGGACCGGCGCATCGGCCGGAAACCGAACTCGGCTTGCTCGATCAGGCTCGGGAAGTGCCTGTAATAGAAGTCGATTTCGGCGTCGTAGGACATCCAGCGTTTGATGCGGTAGAGCCAGTCGTAAATCATGGGGACGTCAGGGTTGCGATTCTCGGAACGTTCTCAGCGCAAGACGCAAGTCGTCCCAAGCCTTCCGCTTTTCCAGCGGACTGCGCAACAGGTAAGCCGGATGGTAGGTGACGACCAGCGGAATTCCGGTGTAACGATGCACACTGCCGCGTAGTTTACCGATCGGAGTGTCGGTTTTTAACAGGTTTTGCGCGGCAACGCGTCCCACCGCGAGGATGATGCACGGCCGGATCAACGCGAGCTGCCGCTGCAGGAATGCTTCACAGGCGGCTGCTTCATCCGGTTGGGGATCCCGGTTTTGCGGTGGGCGACATTTCAGGATGTTCGCGATGTACACCGACTCCCGAGACAGGCCCACGGCCCGCAGCATTTCGTTCAGCAGTTGGCCCGCCCGTCCGACGAACGGCTCGCCTCTCAGGTCTTCCTGTTCGCCCGGGGCTTCCCCGATCACCAGCCATGACGCTTCGCGGTTGCCGACGCCAAACACGGTTTGCGTGCGGGTGCGATGCAGTGCGCAGGCGGTGCAGCCACGGACGCGGGCTTCGAGTGCCTCCCAATCCAGTGCCGCAATCGGGCTGGCTTTTTCCGGTGCGAGGACGTCCGGCGCGAACTTCGCCTTGCCAAGCGGGCTCGCCCCCTGAACCGAGGCAGAGGGGCTTTGTTCGACGCCCTGCTGACGAGAATCGGCTGGGGCCGGGGTGTCCGGATCGCCGGCGCTTACGGGACCCGGCGGCGCTAAACGGGGCACCCACATCGTGATGCCCATCGCCTCTAGATAGTGCCGCCGCCGTTGTTCCCGGTCCATCGCGGGGCGGTCAGACGTCACCGACCTGCGGGTGCGTCCGCTTCTTGCCGGCCAGGAAGCGATTGACGGCGTTGATGTAGGCTTTGGCCGAAGCGATCACGATGTCGGTGTCGGCCCCCTGGCCGTTGACGATTCGTCCGCCTTTCTCGAGGCGGACGGTCACTTCGCCCTGCGAGTCGGTCCCGCTGGTGATGCTGTTCACCGAGTACAGGGTCAGATTGGCATCGGTACGCACCAGGGATTCGATCGCTTTCAGGCTCGCATCGACGGCGCCGCCGCCGGGCGAGGTTCCGGTCACTTCGTCCTGCTCGATCTTCAACGTCACCCGCGCGTGCGGAATTTCTCCCGTTTCGGAGCAGACATGGAGCGACACCAGCCGGACCCGCTCATCTTCCGCTTCGACACCCGCTTCGGTGATCAGGGCCTGGAGGTCTTCGTCGAAAATCTCGTGTTTTTTGTCGGCCAGTTCCTTGAACCGTTGGAACACCGCGTTGAGTTCCTCTTCGGAGGCAAACTCGATGCCCAGTTCCTGCATGCGGGTGCGGAACGCGTTGCGCCCGGAATGTTTACCGAGCACCATGCGATTCGCGGTCCAGCCGACCTCCTCGGCGCTCATGATCTCGTACGTCTCGCGGCTCTTCAGCACGCCGTCTTGGTGGATGCCGGATTCGTGCGCGAACGCGTTGGCGCCGACGATGGCCTTGTTCGGCTGCACCGGGAAGCCGGTAATGCTTGACACCAGTTTCGAGCAGGTCACGATTTCCCTGCTGTCCACATCGGTGTGGCACGGAAAGAAGTCCTTGCGGGTCTTCACCGCCATCACGATTTCCTCCAGCGCCGCATTCCCGGCGCGTTCGCCCAAGCCGTTGATGGTGCATTCCACCTGCCGCGCACCGTTCAGGACAGCCGACAGCGAGTTCGCGACGGCCAGTCCCAAGTCATTGTGGCAGTGGACCGAGAAAACGGCCTGGTCGGAATTCGGGATGCGCTCGATCAGGCGCTTGATGGTACGTCCGAACTGCTCGGGCATCGCATAACCCACGGTGTCGGGAATGTTCAGCGTGCGGGCGCCGGCGTCGATCACCGCTTCCAAAATGCGGCACAGGAAATCCTCTTCCGAACGTCCGGCATCCTCGGGCGAGAATTCCACGTCGTCGGTGTACTGCCGGGCCCGTTTGACCGCGTTGACCGCGTGGGCGACCACCTGATCCGGCGTCATGTTCAGCTTGCGCTGCATATGGATCGGCGAGGTCGCGATGAAAGTATGGATGCGGG
>JALORT010000038.1 GCA_025458755.1 Methylotetracoccus sp. | reverse complement strand
TAGTTCGCGTCCCCGGCAAGTTCCTGAATCCGCGAGGAGCCGAGATTCGAGGTCATCACGATCACGGTGTTGCGAAAGTCCACTGTCCTGCCGTGTCCGTCGGTCAACCGGCCATCGTCAAGCACCTGCAGCAGCACGTTGAACACGTCGGGATGCGCCTTCTCGACCTCATCCAACAGGATCACCGAATAGGGTTTGCGCCGCACCAACTCGGTCAGGTATCCGCCTTCCTCATACCCGACATATCCCGGCGGCGCGCCGATCAGGCGCGCCACGGAATGCTTTTCCATAAACTCTGACATGTCGACCCGGACCATGGCGTCCTCGGTGTCGAACAAGAATTCCGCCAAAGCCTTGCAAAGCTCGGTCTTGCCGACGCCGGTCGGACCGAGAAACAAGAACGACCCGCTGGGCCGGTTCGGGTCCGACAGCCCGGCGCGTGCGCGGCGGATCGAGTCGCTAACTGCTTTGATCGCCTCACCCTGGCCGACGACTCTTCTGCTCAGATTCGCCTCCATATGCAGCAGCTTCTCGCGCTCCCCTTCCAACATTTTGGACACCGGAATGCCGGTCCATTTGGAGACGACCTCGGCGATTTCCTCATCCGTCACCTTGTTGCGAAGGAGTTGTTTTTCCCGAGTCTCGGCCTGTTCGGCTGTGTTGAGTTCCTTTTCCAACTGGGGAATCACACCGTACTGCAGCTCGGACATTCTCGCCAGGTCATTGGCACGGCGCGCGGTTTCCAGGTCGACGCGGGCCTTGTCCAGCTTCTCCTTGATGCTGGCTGTGCCCTGCAGCGATGCTTTCTCGGCTTTCCAAATTTCTTCCAGGTCCGCGTATTCCTTTTCCAGTTCGTCGATACTGTCCTGCAACGCCTCAAGCCGTTTGCGTGAAGCCTCGTCCGTCTCTTTCTTCAATGCCACGCGCTCGATCTTGAGCTGAATCAGCCTGCGCTCCAACCGATCCATCTCTTCCGGCTTGGAATCGATTTCCATGCGGATGCGGCTTGCCGCTTCATCGACCAGATCGATGGCCTTGTCCGGGAGATTCCGATCGGTGATATAGCGGTGGGACAGCATCGCCGCCGCGACGATCGCCGGATCGGTGATGGTGACGCCGTGATGCACCTCATATTTTTCCTTGAGCCCGCGCAGAATCGCGATCGTATCTTCCACGTTCGGTTCATCAACCAACACCTTTTGAAACCGGCGCTCCAGCGCCGCATCCTTCTCGATGTACTTTCGATACTCATCCAGCGTCGTGGCGCCGACGCAGTGCAATTCGCCGCGGGCCAACGCCGGCTTCAGCATGTTGCCGGCGTCGATCGCACCCTCCGCTTTACCGGCACCCACCACCGTATGCAACTCGTCGATGAACAGAATGATCTTGCCTTCCTGTTTGGCGATGTCGTTGAGCACCGCTTTCAACCGTTCCTCGAACTCGCCGCGGAATTTGGCGCCGGCGATCAGCGCCGCCATGTCCAGCGCCAACAGGCGCTTCCCCTTGATGCCCTCCGGTACTTCACCGTTGATGATTCGTTGCGCGAGACCCTCGACGATCGCCGTCTTGCCCACCCCCGGCTCCCCGATCAGCACCGGATTGTTCTTCGTCCGGCGCTGGAGCACCTGGATGGTCCGCCGGATCTCGTCATCACGGCCGATCACGGGATCCAGTTTCCCGCTTTCCGCTCGCTCAGTCAGGTCGATGGCGTACTTCTTCAAGGCCTGCCGTTGTTCCTCGATGTTGGGATCGTCGGCCTTGGCACCGCCGCGCAGTGCGTCGACGGCCCGCTCCAACCCCGCCCGATCCAGGCCGTGCTTGCGCAGCAGCTCCCCAAGTTGTCCGCGGTCCTCGACGGCGGCCAGGACGAACAATTCGCTGCTGATGTAACTGTCTCCGCGCTTCTGCGCCAACTTGTCAGTCAGATTCAGCAGTCGCCCCAACTCGGCAGAAATCTGGACATCGCCGCCGACGCCTTCGACGCGAGGCATGCGTTCGATCGCACTGCCCAAGGATGCCCGGAGCTGGTTGACGTTGACCCCGGATTGGGACAGCAGCGGTTTGACCGTGCCGCTGTCCTGGTCGATCAAAGCCACCATGACGTGGATCGGCTCGATGAACTGATGATCGTGCCCAAGGGCGAGACTCTGCGCATCGGCCAGAGCCATCTGAAATTTGCTGGTCAGTTTGTCCATTCGCACGGTATTAACTCGTCAATTTCTAATATGGGGACAGGAATGATTCGGGTTGTGCGGCTTGATGCCGATGTTTTCAAGCCCGATCCATCGTCACTGGCGCTGGACGTGCGAGTATCCAAGCGCAAAAAGGCTGTGTGACAATGTTGGGCGTTCCGATCTTTTCGGCGCGACGCATGGGCCACCCGCCGAACCTGATTCCGGAAGCTGCGAGCAACTTTGCCGAACGCAACGGTCTAACTGGCCCGAGCGTGAAGCTTTGATCCAATCCAAACCCGTCCAGAGGAAACTGAATGAGCGAACAATCCCGCAAGTCGCATTTGTCCAACGTCATCGGAACCGCCCTGGCGACCTCCCTTGCCGCGGGGACCGCAGGAGCATCCGAAAATCCGTTTAGTCTGAAGGAGCTTGATCATGGATACCAGCAAATCGCCGAAGCGGAGAAAGAGAAAAAGGAAATGACCTGCGGCGAAGGGAAATGTGGTGCCCAGATGATGAAAAGCCCGGAGATGAAATGCGGTGCCGGCATGCAGGAAATGATGAAACAACAGGAAGCGCAGAAGCAGAAAGCGATGGAAGGAAAATGCGCCGGGATGACCCAGGAAAATCCGGCTTCCGCCGCTACGGACGGCAAGTCGAACTGACCCGCTCTCGTCGTTCGAGTACCGGTCGCCATGACGTCCGCGCATCCGTTGCAGCGGACTGTCATGGCGCAGGATCGTCGGCTCTTTGCACTGACCGGGAGCGGCGCCGGTCCCGCCGTTTTCCTCCGCGTCACCCGCTTCCAGGCGGTACGTCAACCTTCAATACAATGCCTTCAGCGCCGATGACCCGAATCCTTGAACCGGCGGGTGTGTCGGCCCCGCTGATCTTCCAGGTCGAGTCGTCGACCCTGATCTTCCCCGTACCGTTGACGATGGGCTCGGTCAGCACAAAGGTCCGGCCAATGTATTGCGCCGTGCGCTGATTCAGCAGCGGCCTATCGCTCTCGATCGGGTGTCGGATCAGCAGCTTCCGTGCGGCGACAATGCTCACCAGCGAGAGTGCCGAGAACCAGATCAGCTGAGCTTCCCAACTCAGCTCCGGATACAGCCACAGCAAGGCGCCGGTGACGAAAGCAGACTCCGCCATCCACAAAAAAAACATTCCCGGGGCCAGCAGTTCGACGACCAGCAGCAGCGCCCCGAACGCCCACCAATGCCAGAAGACTAGGTTGAGACCGATCATGATTTGTCCTTTCGGCTAAAGGCCGATCGCGTCAGTTCGGTAATCCCACCGAGCGCGCCAATGACACTGGAAGCGTCAAGCGGCATCAACACCACCTTGCTGTTGTCGGCTGCCGCGATCTGATGGAGGGCTTCGACATATTTCTGAGCGACAAAGTAATTGACTGCCTGCAGGTCGCCGTTCGCGATGGCTTCCGATACGACCAGCGTGGCCCGGGCTTCGGCTTCGGCCAACCGCTCCCGGGCTTCCGCATCGCGCAAGGCTGATTCCTTTCGCCCCTCCGCTTCCAGCACGGCTGCCTGTTTTTCGCCCTCGGCCCGGAGAATGGCGGCTTGACGCAGTCCCTCTGCCTCGAGGATAGCGGCGCGCTTGTCGCGCTCCGCTTTCATCTGTCGGGCCATCGAATCCACCAGATCTTGGGGCGGAGCAATATCCTTGATTTCGATTCGGGTGACTTTGACGCCCCAGGGTGTCGTGGCATCGTCAACCACGGTCAACAAACGGGAATTGATTTCGTCCCTTTTCGACAGCAGTTCGTCCAAGTCCATCGATCCCATGACGGTGCGGATGTTGGTCATCGTCAGCTGCATGATCGCGAGCTGAAGATGCGTCACTTCGTAGGCTGCTTTGGCGGCGTCGACCACCTGGAAAAACACCACGCCGTCGACCTTGACCATCGCATTGTCCTTGGTGATCACCTCCTGGGAGGGCACATCGAGCACCTCTTCCATCATGTTCATCTTGGCGCCGATCTGGTCGATGATCGGAACGATGACGTTGAGTCCGGGGCGCAGGGTTGTGGTGTATTTCCCGAATCGTTGAACCGTGAATTCCATGCCTTGCGGCACGAACTTCACACTGAGAACGACCAGCAGAACCGACAGTAGCAGAAAGACCAGCACGAACAGTGAAAAACCCGTCACGGCGAAATCCTCCGAATTTGCCAACGAAAAATGGCGAGCGCGTCATTTTCGACCGACAACGCGCGGCGTCATAGCAAAAATAGTGGAGAAATGTTCACTTGTTTTTACAAGGTGGCGCTGAAACGCAGAACAAGCATGTTTTCTGTCTTTCGAACAATGGCTTTGGAGATTGACAGCCCTGTGGACAACAGGCAAGGCGGAGGTGATCGAATTGTGGATAATGAGGTCCGCTCAGCCATGGAACTTTCTGCAGACAACTTATCCCCGAACTGAACCCACGCCAATCCACAAGAAATGCACACCCCCAGCGGTTTGAATTGGCGGGACGGAAGTACCCTTTCGGCAAGCGCGAGCAGGAGAACGCGCTCCCGATCGTCAGATCCGTGTTGCTCGAGCCGCCACGCTGCGGGAGTGCGGTCAGGTGGTTTTTCGCGGGAGTCGATGGTGCCGGCAAGGATGAACAGCGAAAGCAACTACAGCGCGTGGCGAAAAGGCGGACACTTCCGGCCGGTTGACGGAAGGAAGTCGACAGAAAACACCTGAAACGGTACGATCCCTGACATTGAAGTTGCCACGCGCACGCTGCGCGGAAGCCGCACGCCGGCGACGCCGTTGTCCATTCTGAATGGCGTCGACGGTAACTCGCGGTCGCGAGAGCACCTGACCGAACGACTCTCCTCCCGTCTGGATTTCGCCCCGATGCATCGGTCAACGGTTTGGCGCGTCCCGGAATGCTGGGCGGGCTGAGGTGTCGTGGATCGCGCACCCGGACATGCCGGGGTCAAGCGGCGCCAGATTACTCATGAGGATTACCGGGAGCGCGGGATTTTGACGAAAAGGCGGTCGATGACATTGGTGAAACGAACGAGCGCCGCCTATGCGCACTGATATCTGCAGGCAGCCAATGACAAGGATCATGCGCGGATCGAGCTCTGCCGCTCGATTGGCCAGGCCGATGAAAAGGCGCTCGAATCACCGGAACGAATGTCGATGTCAGTCCGCGGCAGACTTCGGAAACCTTACATTCGAATGCTCGGAGCCGGTACGGCCGGCTGAGAGTCGGCGATACGTGACGATATGAACCATCCTCGCGCCTACGATGTGATCGTGGTCGGCGGCGGTCATGCCGGAACCGAGGCCGCATTGGCTGCGGCGCGGACCGGCGCGTCCACGCTGCTGTTGACGCAGAACATCGAGACTTTGGGCCAGATGAGCTGTAATCCCGCCATCGGCGGCATCGGCAAAGGTCACCTGGTCAAGGAGATCGACGCCTTGGGTGGGGCGATGGCGCAGGCGGCCGATCGCGCCGGCATCCACTTTCGGATTCTGAACGGCAGTAAGGGCCCTGCAGTCAGGGCCACGCGCGCACAAGCCGACCGGGCTCTGTACAAGCAGGTGGTGCGCGCGGCGCTCGAGCGTCAGGCGAATCTGGATTTGTTTCAGCAGCAGGCTGCCGATTTTCTGATTCGGGGCGATCGCGTCGTCGGTGTGGTCACGCAGATGGGGTTGAGTTTCAACGCGCGAGCGGTGGTGCTGACTGCAGGAACCTTTCTGGGGGGCCGTATTCATATCGGCCAGACGAACTACGAAGGTGGGCGTGCCGGTGATCAGCCGTCCAACGCGCTCGCATCCCGGTTGCGCGAGTTAGGGCTCCCGGTGAGCCGATTAAAGACCGGGACACCTCCGCGGATCGATCGGCGCACCGTGGATTTCCGACTGATGGCAGAACAGCCAGGCGATGATCCGACGCCCGTGTTCTCTTTTCGCGGTGCCCGTTCGGAGCACCCACGCCAGGTTTCCTGTTACATCACACGCACCAATCCGCGGACCCATGATCTGATTCGAGCCGGGCTGGATCGGTCCCCGCTGTATACTGGAGCGATCGAGGGAGTGGGTCCGCGTTACTGTCCGTCGATCGAGGACAAGGTAGTGCGGTTTGCGGAGCGCGACTCGCATCAGATCTTCGTCGAACCGGAGGGACTGGACACAGCGGAGTTGTATCCGAATGGAATCTCGACCAGTTTGCCGTTCGATACCCAGTACCAACTGGTGCGGTCCATTCGCGGGTTCGAGCAGGCCCATATCACGCGGCCCGGCTACGCGATCGAATACGACTTTTTCGATCCGCGCGCGCTGAAGACCTCGCTTGAAACCCGAGTCATCGGCGGTTTGTTTTTCGCCGGGCAAATTAACGGGACCACCGGTTACGAGGAGGCGGCGGCGCAGGGTCTGGTGGCCGGCCTGAATGCAGCGCGGCAGGCCAGGGATTTGGATCCTTGGCTCCCGGCTCGCGATGAAGCTTACATCGGTGTCATGATCGACGACTTGATTACCCGGGGAACAGCCGAGCCCTACCGCATGTTTACCAGCCGCGCCGAGTATCGTCTCTTGTTGCGCGAGGACAACGCCGATCTCCGCCTGACCGCAAAGGGTCGTGAACTCGGTCTGATCGATGACGAGCACTGGGCGATTTTTTCCCGAAAAAGGGGCGCGATTGAACGCCTGCAGGCAACGCTGGAGTCCACGCGGGCCAAACTCCCGAGCGGAACCGGCGCGCCGGCCCCTGAGTGGCTGGGGGCATCGCCTCCTGACGGTGGTCTGATGGACTGGCTGCGGCGTCCGGAGGTGAGCGTCGACGCCCTGGCCGGGTTGTTCCCGGACTTGTTGTCCGACTTTGACATCGCCGTCAGGGAGCAAGTCGAAATCCAGGCGAAATACACCGGTTATATCGAACGGCAGCAGGCCGAGATCGATCGGGCTCGTCGCTACGAGCATTGGCGCCTGCCGCAGGATATGGACTATGGGAACGTCGTCGGCTTGTCGAATGAAGTGCGGGACAAACTGCAGCACCAGCAGCCTGAGACAGTCGGTCAGGCGGCTAGGATCTCAGGGATGACTCCCGCGGCGGTGACCTTGCTGATCGTGCATTTGAAGAAATCGAGTGCATGAGCGTTCGGGATGCGAGCGCGACACTGCTGCGGCAAGGCTTGCAGGCGTTGGGTTTTGAACTTGGGCCGGACGATGTTGACCGTTTGCTTCATTATGCCGAACTACTGAGACGTTGGGGCAAAGTCTATAATCTCACCGCCATTGATCGGCCCGAAGACGTGATTCGGCTCCATCTGCTGGACAGCCTCAGCATCTGGAGGCACGTTCGTGGTGTCACAATTCTCGATGTCGGCACGGGGGCCGGTCTGCCAGGAATCCCACTGGCGGTGCTGCTGCCGCAGCGACAATTCGACCTCGTCGACCGCAGTGCAAAGAAGATCCGCTTCGTGGTGCAGGCCGCGATTGAACTCGGGCTGACGAATGTCCGTGCGGTCCAGACCCGGGTGGAGGATTTCGAACCGGACGTACGGTACGATGCGATCCTGGTGCGGGCCTATGGCTCTTTGAGCGAGATCTGGCGGCAAACCCGGTGCTTGCTGAACGAACAGGGGGTTGTGTTGGCGATGAAAGGACGTTGTCCTGAGGTGGCGGGAGAATTGGCACCGGGAGCCCGACTGCGGGTGATCCCGTTACGTGTGCCCGGGCTCGAAGCGGAGCGGCACCTGGTTGAACTGACTTCCAGCCATTAAGTTGACGTCTCGCGCATGGGGAAAATCATCGCAATCGCGAATCAAAAGGGCGGGGTCGGCAAGACAACGACCAGCATCAATCTCGCCGCGAGTCTGGCGGCCGCGAAAAAGCGGGTGCTGCTGATTGATCTGGATCCGCAGGGCAACACCACGATGGGGCTCGGCGTCGACAAAAAAGGTCTGGCGGCGTCGGTCTACGATGTGTTGCTGGGTGGCAAGCCATGCGACGATGCCGTGATCACGCTGCCGCATTTCGGTCTGGAACTGCTGCCGGCCAATGCCGACTTGGCGGCGGCTCAGGTGGACTTGCTCGCTCGAGCATCACGCGAGCGTGCCTTGGCGCGGGGGCTTCAGGCATCCCGTGATCGTTATGACTTTATCCTGATCGACTGCCCGCCATCGCTGAACATACTCACCGTCAATGCGCTGGTCGCCGCCGACAGTGTGTTGATTCCGATGCAATGTGAGTACTACGCGTTGGAAGGTCTCTCGGATCTGATGGACACGCTGCGCAAAGTGCGCGACAGCGTCAACCCGGGGCTTCGGATCGAAGGGCTACTGCGGACGATGTTCGATGGGCGGAGCCGTTTGGCAAAGGAAGTTTCGGAGCAGCTGACCCGGCATTTTGCCGACGCGGTGTTTCGCACCATCATTCCGCGCACGATCCGCATCGCGGAAGCACCCAGTCACGGCCTTCCGATCATGTTGTACGACAAAGCGTCGAAGGGATCGGTCGCTTACTTGACTCTGGCCGGTGAAGTCGTCCGTCGCAATCGGAAGAAAACCGCGGCCGCTCACGCTTAACGCACCATCATGACAGCAAAGAAACGGGGTTTAGGACGGGGTCTGGAAGCGTTGCTGGGATCGGCCGAATCGGTCATCGAGGAGAAGCTTCGGACGCTGCCGGTTGAGTCGCTGAAGGCAGGACCCTATCAGCCGCGCAAGGATTTCAATCCCGCCCGGCTGCAGGAACTGGCCGACTCGATCAGCGCGCAAGGGGTTGTTCAGCCGATCGTCGCCCGCCCGACCGGTACGTTCGATTACGAAATCATCGCCGGAGAACGCCGTTGGCGTGCCGCGCAGCTGGCCGGATTGCATGAAGTCCCGGTACTGATTCGTGATGTGAGCGATCAGACGGCGATGGCGATTTCGCTGATCGAGAACATTCAACGGGAGGATCTCAATCCGCTTGAGGAAGCGGAAGCACTCCGGCGCCTGGTCGAGGAATTTTCAATGACGCACCAGCAAATCGGGGATGCGGTTGGAAAGTCCAGGGCTTCGATCTCCAATCTGTTGCGGCTCAATGAACTGAATCCGGACGTCAAGGACTTGCTGCTTCAGGGTGACATCGAGATGGGTCACGCCCGAGCGATCCTGGGTGTGCCCTTTGAACGGCAAAGTGGAGTGGCGCGGCAGGTCGCCGCCAAGCAGCTCACGGTGCGCGCGACCGAAAAGTTGGTTCGAAGATTGCCGAATGAGACCGCCCGGTCGAAGCCCAGGCCGGATCCCGATGTGGCTGACCTCTCCAGCCGGCTCACGGAGACGTTCGGCGCCAAGGTAGAAATCCGCCACAGCAAGCGAGGCGCAGGCAAGCTGGTGATCAGCTACGCCAATCTGGACCATCTGCAGGGCATCATCGACCGTTTGACCGTCCCGCCGTCCGGCGTTGATCTTTACAGTACCCGCTGATATGATTCGGCTGCGTTTCAGTGGGGTGATACGCCTTGGAGTACGGTAAGTGTTTGCCGACATCCGGCGCGTTCTGCACTGGCAAGTACGGGTCATCGCTTTGATCTTCGCTGTATCGATGGGCGTGGGGGGGTGGTCCGATGCGCGCTCCGCATTGCTGGGGGGGCTGGTAGGATTTATTCCGAACCTCTACTTCGCAATGAAAGTCGGCGGCGCGGACAAGACCG
>JALORT010000388.1 GCA_025458755.1 Methylotetracoccus sp. | reverse complement strand
CGTACGCATCATGGAGCAAAAGCAGATCCGGCGCCTTCCAGTGATCGACGACAAGAGGCGCATGGTGGGAATGCTGAGCCTCGGCGATATCTCGCATTCCGCCTCCCGGCAACTGACTGGTGAAGTCTTAGCCGCCGTGTCGGAGCATCACTAAGAAGGGTATTCTGTCATGACTTGGCCCCCCGGCGGCCACGCCGCCCGGGGGCTCCAGGAGCAATCGCTGATCGCTGAAATCCTGGATCAATAAAGTCATCGCGACGTTCAATGTGCGCGAGGAACGGACCGTCTGCCATGCAGAGCCTCACAAACCGAGCTGTCGCATTCAAACTGCGCTCGTCGGGGTCACCGTTACACCCTCATTCGCAGCGATGATCGGGTTCCAGTATCTGCTCCTCAAATGATCTTTGACTCTAATCCTGTCGGCCTGATGCGATACACACCTTGCACCGCATTTGCGGGACCATGAGCATGTTTGCGCGTCATGCTCGGCGCAGAAACTAACGCGCTTCAAAAGGCGCTTGGCGTCTCGGGCCGCGGCGTCGTTGAGGTGTGGCTGATAATCATGGAAGAATCTTTCCTGCCGGCCTTCGCCCCGAGTCTCCTGGCCGCCGCGGTTACGACACTCGGCATCGTGGCCCTCCGTCGTTACGAGAACTGGGCCCATAACAACGCAACCAATTTCGTCTGCTTTGCCGCCGGGGTTCTGATTGCCGTGTCTTTTCTTCATATCGTTCCGACATCGCAAACGATGAATTCGCAGGCTCCGATCGGGCCCCGGAACGATGCAGGACTGATGAGCGCACCTCCGGCAATATGCCCACCGGAGTTTTCGGTCATTATCAGGTCACCGGGACGGACGGGACCCTCTCCCGATGCATAGAACTCGCTATGTATAAAACTCGCTGCTCGTGCCTTACACACAACAGCTGGCGGGAACGTGTCATTCGCCTACCAAGGAGCTGATGGAAAGCTCAGCCGCGGTGCCCGCAGGCACGCCGACATCGCTGGATGCGCACGCCGGTGGCAGCTGGATCAATCAAGATTGGCGTCCGTCGTGTACAAATAGTCCTGCCCCTTGGCCGAGGAGTGACAGTTGATGCACCTTTGGCCCTTCCCGCGATTGGCGTACCCTCGGAAGTCTGGTCGAGGGAGCCGTCGGGCAGGTACTTGGCCCAGAACCAGTTGCCGGTTTCGGTTGCGTAATCTTTGGCCCTCCGGAACATGATCGTCACCGCAGCCAAGTGGTCTTTGTGGTTGCCGAGCACTTGATCTACCGTGACGCCTTTGGGACCATAGTTGCGTTTGATCACCAGGGTCCCGGTGTAACCGCCGATAGTCGCATCCGTGTAAAAGGTTTCGAGCATCATGCCGTGGAGATCCGTCCCCGGATAGGGCAATGCCTGAACAGCGCCTTCCCCGGCCAAGTTTCGCTCCTGCATGATCTCCCAGAGCCGCCTGGCGTAGTCCTGATCTTCCTGCCCGCCAAAATCTTGTGCGACTGCGGCGCTAACCGCGAGGCTCAATGCGGCGATTCGGGCCTTGTCGCGTAGCGAACGCGACAGGATTCCGTCCGCAAATCGCGAACCAAGCCTCAGCTTGCGCGTTCCTACGCAATGACAGAAAATGATCAAATAGCAATCGCGTCAGGTGATCCGCGCAACCCGCCGGTAAAGCCCGATCCCACATCGCCCGGTACAGGCGATCCGCCGGTGCGCGAGCCAATCAATCCCGATCCTACAACGCCTGAGGATGCGCCAGTGCGCGAACCGCGCAATCCGGCTCCCACATCGCCCGAAGATGCGCCGGTGCGCGAGCCGATCAATCCCGATCCCACGTCGCCGGATCCCGAGCGCTAATGGAAAGCCAATGTTCCTCTTGAGTGAGACTCTCGAGAGACCGGGGTCTTACAATTCCAATCCGCAACCCCTCCCGGTTCCCCGTCCCGGCCAACCGGGCCCGCCCCCGCCGCTGCCAACGCGGCTCTGATCGCAGCGGGCCAGGTCGCTGACCGTGCCGGGCACGAGCAACTGTTCTCAGTGTCGAACGTTGACGGGCGCGTGCGTTCTGCGCAAATAACAGCAGCGGCTTAAGTTCTTTACGCCTTTGTATAGCTCCCGTCGCTCGCGACTTTGTGGAGGGGGTGCGGCGTAGGCGGCTCCTGTTCCGTCTGAGGTATCTGCGCTCGTTGCAGCCCGGTCGAGAGCACATGTCTGAGACACGGTGCAATACGAGCGATCCTAATTCGCGTGTTGCTGGCTTCGCTGCCGCTTGGGTTCGTCAATCGTGCTGCGATCGGGGACCAAGCGTCGAAAATGCCTTAGGCCGCGTGCGGCTTGCCTTTGCCGTAAGTGGCCGCTTCCTCGGCCCCCTTTGTCGCATCGCCGGCACTGTAGGAATGGGCGCCGATACCTGCCAGCTTTCCTTCACTCACAATCAGGTACTCTTCCCTGATCGGCCGCTTCGCGAACCAGCATTCCAGGATTTCCCGCGTGCCGGCAGCGTAGCGAGCCTGGGCCGAAAGCGAGGTTCCCGAGACGTGGGGCGTCATGCCGTGATGCGGCATCGTTCGCCAGGGATGGGTCTTCGGAGCGGGTTGCGGGAACCAGACATCACCGGCGTAACCGGCCAGCTGTCCGTTTTCGAGTCCGCGGACAATCGCGTCCCGATTACAGATCTTTCCGCGCGCCGTGTTCACGATATAGGTGCCGCGCTTCATCTGGGCGATCAACACGTCGTCGATCAGATCCTCTGTTTCCGGATGGAGCGGGACGTTAACCGTGATGACGTCGCATACAGCAGCGAGGTCTTCGACGGATTTGTGGAACGTCAGTCCCAACTCTTTCTCGACCGCCTTGGGCAGGCGGTGGCGATCGGTGTAGTGAAGCTTGACGTCGAACGGCTTCAGGCGGCGCAGGACCGCCAACCCGATCCGACCGGAACCGATGGAGCCGACGTTCATGCCTTCCAGATCGTACGCGCGCTCGACGCAATCGGCGACGTTCCAGCCGCCGTTGACCACCCACTGGTAGGAGGGGATGTAGTTGCGGACCAGCGACAGGATCATCATCACGACGTGTTCGGCGACGCTGATACTGTTGGAATAGGTCACTTCCGCGACGGTGAGGCGGTGGTCGATCGCGGCTTGGAGGTCGACGTGGTCAGAGCCAATCCCGGCCGTGATCGCCAGTTTCAGTTTCTTTGCCTTCTTTATTCTGTCCGCGGTCAAATAG
>JALORT010000387.1 GCA_025458755.1 Methylotetracoccus sp. | reverse complement strand
TAGCCGATAAAAGGGTATCGCCTTTTCACAAGTCCGGATGAACACTTCCATTTCCGGTCTTGGTCCCACCAGGCTCATGTCGCCTTTCAGTACATTGAACAGCTGCGGTAGCTCGTCGATGTGGATGCGGCGCATGAAATTGCCGATCCGCGTGATGCGCTGTTCCTGCTGAGCGTGCCAGTGTTCAGCCCCACCTGAATTCGGTGCCTCCTCGTTGCTCTCCCGCATGGTGCGCAGTTTATAGATCGTGAAAGGCCGGCCATGCTGGCCGATTCGGCGCTGCGTGAAAAGAACCGGCCCTTCGGATTCCAGCTTGATCAATAGCGCGCTGATCACCAGGATCGGCAGGGTGACGAGGGCCAGAACGCCGGCGAGCACCTTGTCGACCAGGTTTTTCAGGTGGGCCTGTCCGAAGCGGTTGCCCCGCAGACATTCTTCGATGAGCCACGCGGCATCGATCAGGCGATAGGGCACGCGGCCGCTGATCGACTGGTACAGGCCGATGGCCGAGACCAGGTGCATGCCTTGCAGTCGCTCGCGTACGAGCATCTCGTCGACCTGCAGGTTGTCATGCACGTCCATCGCGTAAATCATCAGCGTGGCATCGTGCTTGCGCCGAATTTTGGGAATCTCGGTGGGGGCACCGAGATAAGGAACGTAGCCGGCGAGTTGCGCGGAATGGTTCTTGGCCACAAAGCCAATGACGCGGAATCCAATCGCGATGGGGTCGCGCTGCTCGTCGGCCATGCATTGCATGAGCAGCCGTGCTGCAGCCGTGTCACCGATCAGAATGGCGCTGCGCACGAACACCCGGCTCCGCGTGAGCGAGACGGCAAGGCGCGAGGTATAGGTCAGCAGCAACAGCCATACGAAGAACGAGCCCAGCTGTCCGGCGCTGTGGAAATAATGGTGTCCGAGGTGGTAGCGTGCGGTGTCGATTGCCGAGACCACCAGCCCGAACAGGAAGACTGCCACCAGCAAGCGGGCGACCGAGCCGTACCTGCGGAAGTCGCGGAGCGGATAGTAGAGATCGAAGACGTAAGCCGTCGGGACGAACACGAAGACCAGGTACACGAGGTCGAAGTGCCCGACCAGGTAGCGGTAGAAGCTGACCTCGCCGACCATCCGTTCGGACAGGAAACCTGCAAGGATGACCGCACAGGTGTCCAGGAAAGCGTGAATCACGCCATCGAGCTTCTGCAGCCTCTTTCTCATACCATGCCTCTCGGCTGGTTGAACCGATCCGTCGGTTTGAATGGTGGGTGTCGCCTCGCGACGTCCACGCGGAACGGCGGCCAATTCATTCATCGCCGAATCCGTTTTAGGTCGGGTCACTGCCACGACTAATCTGTACGTTGCATCAACGTCGGTAGTTTGCGGCGATCAGCCGCCCCGCAGCCGCTTGATTTCGTGCGGGCCATCGGGATCTAGTGCAGTTTGCCAGGTCGATGACAGGAGAAGCCGGCGGTGCCTTATTCTGCAGCCCTCTTGGCGGCAGCGCCCGTTGAACAGGCCATGGCCCTATAGGTTTCCAACGCAGATTGTCCCACAAGCATGCCGGGTCAACAATCGAGCGGTGCAAAAAGTGGCGCTGTGCCGGGCTTGCGGCGGGCGGGCGCCGTCGGTGGGATGCTGCCCCGCAGGGTGCATTACAATGCCATGCAGATGCCCTGTAAAGGCGGATCGTCCGCCCGCCGGGGCGAGTCGTTATGTTTCGATTGTTGAGCGTGATGAATCCTTCCAATGCCTCCCGTTCCGGGCGAGGGCGACGGCGGTCCAGTTCGCAGCGGCGGCGACGCTGGCGCCGCTACGTCGCGCCGGCGGCAGCCATTGCGCTGCTGTTCCTGTCGGTCGCGGCCTGGCTGCTGCTGGACCGGGTGGGTTCAGGCGCTGCCACCGGGGGCGTTACGGGGCGGGACGACAGCGGCTCGGCGTCTACGCGCGTCACGCTTCCGGCCGATGACGCTCCTCACGACGACTACATGGAATGGTGGTATTACAACTGCCATCTCCGCGCCGCGGACGGTCGCGAGTTCAGTTTTCATTATGTGTTTTTTCTGATCAACTCGGTGGTCTCGTATACGGTGGCGCAGATCTCCCTGACCGACCACCAGACCGGGAAGCATTACACGGCTCAGCAAGAGAGCGCCGGCAATCCGTCGGCCGGCGTCGAGCGCGGATTCGCCTTCACCCTCGGCGACTGGGTCATGTCCGGTTCGGATGGCCGCGACCGGCTCAAGGTTTCGGCGCCGAGGTTCGCGTTCGACCTGAAGCTGGTGAATGCCGGCCCGGTCCTGTACCACGGCGGTGTCGGTCTCATCGGGCTCGGCGATGCCGGCAGCAGCTACTACTATTCGAGGCCCCGCATGAATCTGGAGGGCCACTTGACGATTGGCGGCAAGACGGTGCCCGTGACCGGGCAGGCGTGGTTCGACCACCAGTGGGGTGATTTCCGGACCGGCGAACTGGCCTGGGACTGGTTTGCGCTGCAGCTCGATGACGGTGCCGACATCATGCTTTATAGGCTGAGGGACCGCATGGGCCGGTCGGTTCTGAGCATGGGAACGTTCAGCCGCAACGGCGACACCGAGGTGTTGAAGGAGGGCGCCTTCCAGGCTGAGGCGTTAAGCTCCTGGCGCAGCAAGCAGACCGGCGTCAGCTACCCGGTCGTCTGGAGAGTCCGGATTCCGGGCCGCCGGGTGGACGTTCAGATCAAGCCGGTTGCTCAGGATTCCGAGATCGACGCGCGAACGACGACGTACAACACCTACTGGGAGGGTGCCGTGACCATCGAGGGGAGTCACCGGGGCCGCGGTTTTCTGGAGATCAGCCCAGGTGGTCCGCGTCGGTCCGAGGGCGCTGACCGCCTGCGGCCCTAGCGATCGCACACGGGGCTGCGCTCCTACAGAGAGATGCCTTTGTGTAGGAGCCGAGCCCGATCGGCGAGGGGGTGATGCTCGAATCGGCTCGGTTCGCGCAGAGGGCTGCGCTCCTACAGGGAGATGCCTTTGTGTAGGAGCCGAGCCCTCTCGGCGAAGGGGTTCGTACTCGAGTCGGTTTGGTTTGCGCAGAGGGCTACGCTCCTGCAGGGTGTGCCCTTTTTAGGCTGAGCCGCGCTGTTACGAGGACGACTGGAGAGCTCCGCATTGGGGCTCGCCCCAACCACAACCGGCAGAAACTTTTTTGTTAATCTGTCGCCGATGTGCGAAGGCCGATAAATCAGTGGTGCCAAGG
>JALORT010000037.1 GCA_025458755.1 Methylotetracoccus sp. | reverse complement strand
GCCGATGAACTGCGGCGCCCAGTAGGAGCTGGCCGAGATTCGGCGGGCTAGAGTACAAGGAAACACCGCGTTCCTGAAAAGTTGAACGATCGAATCGACAAGAAAGCAGAAATAGAACAGGGGCACCGCCGTGTCGGGAGGGATACCAGCAAGCACGCCTGAACCACAGCAGAGTGACATCTTCCGGTCACCAACAAAGGAGCTGACTGCCATGCGCCGGCGGTGCGGCGCACTCGCGCAGCAATCCGCACCGCTGCCGGCAGTGCCGCCGGGGGATTCCATAGCTGATCGTGTTGGAGAGGAGTGGCGGCTGTTTCCGGTGTCGCTGTATGTGCGAGGGAGGTGGCATCGGCGGATTGTCACTGCGCGCCCGCCTTCCGGCAAACCGTTTGGTTGTCTGTAGTCAGCCGCGTGTCTAGTCGCGTCGTCCTCTTGGCGCTTGGTGAAGCCCTCCGGGGGCGCCCCAAACGGCAACACGTTGATTTTTTTACTTTGCCCGAGTTGAACTACCGTCGATAACACGATGCCACTGCGGCTTCTTCCCAAACATCACAACGGCCGCGTTGCGTTTCCGCGCGGCGAGATTCCGTGCTTAAGTTCCTGAGTAAGCTTTTTGGTTCCGCGGAGCAGCCCGACGCGCTGTGCGATCGCGCCTTGATCGATGCCGCGACAGAACGGACGGTGGATGCGACGGACCGGCGTCTGCGGGCGTTGGGCGACTATCGAAAGCGTCTGCGGGCGCCTTTGGAGTGTGCCGTGAGCCATGTCATCGCGCTGGTTGACAGCTTCCCCCCTGCGGCGGAGATTAGTCGGCTAGCTTTCGGCAGCAGCCCCCTAGTCCGCGCATTCTTCAGTTCAGCCGAACAGCTTCAGCACGTGTTGGGTGGCTGGAGGAATGTGCGAGGCTATCTTGCTTCGCGCGGGCCCATTTGTTCGGACGACATTTTTGGGTTGCTGGTGATGGAGAGAGAAGAGCGGACCGTGCTGGGCACGGAACTCGCGGGTGATGCCATCCGGCGAGATGTCATGCAGGTGGCGGTCAACTTCTGCCGTCACCGCTATCTCGCCGCTGCAGCCACCGAGGCGGAGAGCCGGCAGGAACTGAAAAAGCGTGGGTTCGACTACCTTCTTGAGCGGGCTTTGGAACGACTCACGACGGAGAGAAAGAAGCGGGGTGAACTGGAGCAGCAGCGCCGGCTGCTCCGGCGAAAGCTCGAGGCGATGAGGGCGGGCGACTGGGGTCTAGGGGCCATGCTCGCTGAGCACCCCGGGCCATCGTTGGACGTCGGCGCGTTCGAAGCAGAAATCGAAGCGATCGACGCGGAGCTTGGCCAGTTTGGTGCCAGTGCCTTGAGTCTCGAGCAAAGCCTCGACCTCATCGCCGAGACGATGGGCTCTCCGGCAGACTGGCTTGCGACACGCCGAATCTGTCTTCGTCTCGACTACCGGGGAATCAAGCACTCGGATACCTCGACGGTTCCGTCCTCGGAAATCGAGCTGACGGAGTTATTTGCAGCTAGCGGGATAACCAGAACTGTCTTGCTGGGACGCGTGCCGCGTGGCGAGATTCCGGAGCAGCCTGATTTCTTGAAACAGGCGGCCCGTTACTTGGCATGAGGCTGGCGGGGTTCGTTCGAGCGCGGCAGCCCTCTGAGTCGCGCGGATACTAGTTATCTTTGTCAGCAACACTCGGATTTCACCAACCATAACCATCTATCGGAGAAGAATTATGAGTGACCCGAACAAGGACCTTGGTGTCGCCAGCGCCATTTTGGATCGCCTGCGCACGCAGAGACTTCCCAGAGCGCTTGAAATCAAGGAGAGGGTGGACCGGGGCGACCGGCTAGAAGATCGTGATCTTGCGTTTTTACACGAAGTCTACGAGTCTGCGCAGCAAATCATGCCGCTGGTCGACCGGCATCCCGAATATCAGGAACTCTATACCGAGGTACTCCACCTCTACAAAGAGATTACGGAAAAGGCAGTCGAAAATGAAAAGTCATCGTAGATCATGGTGACTGGCGAGAGCTGTCGTCCGCGATGAGGAACAGCGGTGCTCTGGACCGATCACGGTCCCCGCAATTCGTTCCAGCCGCGAGCGGCTGTTCTGCCCGAGCACCAACTCTTACAGATGGCATGCATGGCGTCTGATCGGAGCGGCTCTTGATTTTCGCTTTTGGATCTGGGTGGCTGTCGTGGGATCCTCCGCGAGGTTTTTCGCAAGTCGGGAGTGTGTTGAAGGTCGCAGGCGATGTCGAGATGGGAGCACACATTCCACTGATGTCCAAGGCAGCCGAGCCCGGTCCGGCGCGGCGCTAGGAAAAAACGCCGGCGAAAATGTTCAGCGCATCCACCGAAGCCGTTTGGTGCGTGCTCAGCGCCCTTCGGGTGTTTCAATAATCACCGTTGGATAATCACAGGAACCATGGCGTACGAGATTCTTGGAACCGAGAATAACGTGATTGGCGTGCGAATTTCCGACCGCATGCGGCCTTCGGACCTTGCAGCTTTGCAGGCCGGCGCCGCGGAACTGATCGCGAGGGGGCAAAAGATCAGACTGTTGGTCAGGCTCGAAAATTTTCTGGGATGGGAGCGGGGGAAAGGATGGGAGGATGTCGGTTTCTTGATGGAGCACGGTAACGACATCGAAAGGATGGCGATCGTGGGCGAGGAGTGCTGGGAAGAGGATGCCTTTCTTTTTGTCGGGAAAGGATTCAGGGCGACGGAGATCGAGTTTTTTGGTCCCGGTTCGCTGGCGGAGGCCGAGGATTGGGTGCGGAGGTGAAAACGGCATCGGCTCGGGTCTCTCTCCCAGCCCGTATCGCGGAGCAATCCGCCATGATTCGGCAAAGGCCGCTGCAGGATTCCATGGTTGCTGCTGCGGGGGCGAGTGTGCGGACATAACGACTTGTCCGGGCGAGCCGATCCAGTTCAAGGCACGAACCAAGCGGCGATGGCGTAGAGGGATGTTGCCACCAGCAATACGGCCGTTTGGCCGAAATGGATCGCCAGCAGCGACGCGAGCACTGCGGCGACGACTGACGCGCAGCCGTTGATGGCGTAGGCCCAGGGCAACAGCGCCGAGTCGGCGTAGGTCAGTCGCGTCATGCCCAGCGGAAACAGCACTCCCATGCAGACCGCGAGCGGTGCGGTGCTGGCGGTCACGAGGGCGATCTTGGTGAGCGTAGACCAGTGCAGGGTGGTGTGCAGCAGACCGGTGACATAGGTGAGGTGCAACGCCATCAGCAGCATCACCGCCATGGTCGCCAGTGCGGCGCGACCGCGGGCGCTGCGCCGGGGTACGTGCGCGGCTAAATGGCTGCCGGCCCCGGCGAAAACCAGGAAGCTGGCCAGCACCACCGGAATCGCATACAGCGGATGCGCCAGGTACAGCGTGAACTTCTGGATGCAGACAATCTCGATGAACATGAACGCCAGACCGATGCAACTGAAGTAAACGGCAGCGCGGAAGCGGCGCGGACGGTCGGGATCGGTACTCCCGCTGTGCCCGGTCGCCGGCAGAGGTGTCAGGATCAGCAGCGCACTCAGCGCCAAGGCCTGGAGCAGCGTGGCGATCAGCACCGGATAGCCCATGTCTGACAACGACAAACCGCCGATGCCTTTCTGGGCCCAGGCGTGTTTCAGCAGCGGCCAGCGGAAAAAGTGGAAGAAATAGGGCTGGTCGTCGGTAGCGGGCGCGATGTGGAAAGGGTAATCGCGCACGAATTGCTCGCGGTCGGGACCGAGCAGGGCCGCCGCAGCGGCACTGAAGAAGGGCTGATCAAGGGTCGTGTAGTCCTCCGTTGCCGGGTCCTCGGGGCCGGGCAGATAGGCGACGTCGAAGGCGCGTTCGTCACAGAAACGTCGGATGCGGTGGGTTTCTTCGCGGGTGTAGTCGCCGTTCTTGATCAACAGCGTGGTGACTTGCCAGTTGCGTATCCAGGCCAGCCGCCGCCCCGGCTGGGTGATGCCCAGACCTTCCAGTGCAGCGACGGCGGTCGCCAACAGCTTGACGCCGTCCCGCGGCGGCAAACGAACCCAGCGGGTGATGGCCAAGAAGCCTCCGGATGTGAGCCGGGACAGGTAATCGGCCAGCGCTTCCCGGGTGTACAGATAGTCTTCCTGCACGGCGTGGACGCCGGCCCCGGCGGCATTGAAACCGTCGATCAACGCCAACTGTATCAGCGTGTAGCGGGCGTCGACGGCGCTGACGAAGCCCCGGGCGTCGGCGAAATGCAACGTCACGCGCGGGTGGTCATACAGACGGCCGGAAAACGATCCGAAGCTCTGCCGCGCCAGATGGATCAGCTGCGGATTCAGTTCCACCGCATCGATCCGTTCGGCGCCATGGACCAGGGCTTGGAGTACCTCGGTTCCGCCGCCGGCGCCGAGGATCAGAACCCGTGGTTGGGGTGCCAGCAGGTGATAAGGCAGGGCGGACGGCATGTCGTCCAGGAAGGCGGCGCTTTCCGCGGTGCCGTCCCAGCGGTTGATCACGGTCATGCCGTCGCCGTCGGTGAAGACGGCTAGTTGTTCCGGCGCCACCGCGCGGCTCATGAGGCTCAATCCCGGTGCGTGACGCAACGGTACCGCAGGGCTGGCGACCACGGTGAGCAAGCCCAAAGGGCTGGAACGCTCCTTGATTCGCCGCGTCCCCATGACCCGTGTCAGCTGCGCAAGCGCTTTGTACTCGCCGGGTTCCGTGGACGCCGTGCCGCGCTGGCCGAGGACGGAGAGCATACCCAGCGACAACAGGGTAACGGTGAGCACCCAGCGAGGCTGCGGCTTGGTCGCCAGGCCGCCGAGCACGGCCGCCGCGATGCCGACGAAGCCGACGATCTGCAACGCTCTGCCGGGGAATACCAGAAACAGCAGCACGATGACCGCCATGGCGCCGGTGCCGGCACCGATCAGGTCGGCCGCATAGATTCGGCCGATGCTGTCATGGTAGCGCTGGAAAGTCAGACCGATGCAATTCGCGGCAAAGAAAAACGGCAGCATCAGGACCGTAGAGATCACCATCAGGTGGCCCCATTCCTTCCAGCTCCAGAGTATTTCCAGCGGATTGAGAGGTACCTTGGCGGCGATCATGAAGCACGCGACCGCACTGACGCCGAACAGCGCCGCGTTGAGGGTGAATATGCTGCCGAACAGGGGCAGCAGTACCTGCCGGCAGCGGGTCAGGAAGGTGCCGCTGGCGCCGTATCCGAGCAGCGCCAGGCTGATGAGCATCGAGGCGAAGTGGTGCCACTGGATGATCGCAAACAGCCGCATCAGGAGGATTTCGTAGCTCAGCGCGCCCGCCGAGATCAGCGCCACGGCGGCCAGCAGCAGCTTCGGCGGCGGCAGCGCCATCGCTCTCGTTAATCAGCGGGTCCCGGTCAGCGGCACGAACGCGACCGGCAGGATCTCGCGTGTCGTCAGACGGCCGTCCGGGTGTTTGGTAATCAGCAGCAGATATTGTGTCAGGAACGGGCCGCCGACCGGGATCACCAGCCGTCCGTCGGGCTTCAATTGCTCGAGTAGCGGAAGTGGGACCTGGGTCGGCGCCGCGGTCACGATGATGGCGTCGAACGGCGCCTGGTCGGGCCAGCCATGGAAGCCGTCGGCGAGTTTCGTGGCGATTCGGGTATAGCCCAGCCGCTTCAGACGCTCGGCGGATTCGTCAGCGAGAGCGGGGATGATTTCGATGGAGTAGACATGGGGGGTAAGTTCGGCCAGGATCGCGGCCTGGTAGCCGGACCCGGTGCCGACTTCGAGGACCCGGTCGCCGGGGTGAAGCTGTAACAGGTCGGTCATCAGGGCGACGATAAACGGCTGCGCAATCGTTTGGCCCCACCTGATCGGCAGCGGCCGGTTTTCGTAGGCGGCCGATTTCAGCGCCTCCTTGACGAATTCGTGGCGCGGTACGCGAGACATCGCCTCGAGCACGCGGGAATCGAAGGCATCGCTGCCGAGTTCTGCGGCGAACCGCTGCCGCTCCGCGCGGAGTTCCTCGATCAGGACCTGCCGCGCTTCGGCAAAATCGGCGGCGGGAGGGTCGGATACCCACAAGGCGGCGACCAGGGTGGCGAGAAACCGTGCGGGGCGGAACGGGGAGGGCATCGGGGCGGTCCGAGGTAGTCGGCACTTGGCGCAGTTTAACGCGCCGCGGGGTTCTGGTCAGCAGCAGTGGCCCGCCGCCCTTGCCGTACCGTGTTCGAGACCGGCCGCGTCCGAGCACGCCGGCGGTATGACTTCGGGAATCCTTGTTTGGCTAGGTTTTTCCTGTGGCTTCCGGGGCAGCGGCCAAGGCGTGACGCAGGTCATCCAGCGACAACGCGGCGACCTGGCTGCAGCGGCGGTCCGGGGAACCGGCGACGATGACCTGACGGGAAACCGTGCCGTGAGGACCGGCCAGGGCCAGCGTCACGGTCGACGGGCCGGGGTCCGCAGCGAGCGCCGAGTCGTGAGGGATTGTGCCGAGATTGACCAGCGCATATCGGGCGCCGGAGTTTTCGCGCAGTCGTTCAGCCAGCAAGGGGCCGGCCTGAACAGGATCGTCGGGAAGGATCCCAGGGTCGCCGCCCAGCAGCGACCACACACGCCCGGCATCGCCGGCAACCAGTGACTGCGCCAGCCAGCGCTGTCCGCGGCACTGCCAAGCCAACTGGCCGGCGCTCGCCGTTTCCGCCGCGGCCAGCGTGGCGCTGCGGCTGAGCAGCATCCGGCCGATCACCGCCGCGAGGTTGCCGCCTGGAAGTCCCACGCCGTCGATGGAGACGACGGCATCGCCAAGCAGGCGCGATGCCTGATCGACCAGCGCGGATGCTTCCGCAACGGGGAAATCGGGCGGAAATAGGAACTTGACTTCGTTTTCCGGAACCGCGGCGCGAAAGCCGAGCCGCACCGAGGCCGGCAGCTCCAAACCCTCGAGTCTCTGCTGCAGCGTGGACTCGCCGAGACCAATCGTCCGGAGGATGATCAGGCGCGTCGGGCGCAGCCGGAAACGTGCGGCCAGCCTGGGTTCCACCTGCTGCGTGAACATCGCCTTCATTTCAGCCGGTACGCCCGGCAGGAATGCAAAAAAGCAACGCCCCTGCTGCAGCGTGAAGCCGGGTGCAGTGCCGCAAAGGTTGTCGAGCCGCTGCGATGCGTTCGGCACCATCGCTTGTTTGGTGTTGGTGGCCGGCATCGGGTAGCCGCGGCGGTCGAAATAGCGCCCGATCTGGGCCAGCGCATCCCGGTCCAGTCCTAGCGGGCGTTCGAACGCGAGCGCTACCGCCTCGGCGGTCAAATCGTCGACGGTGGGTCCCAGCCCGCCCGTGCACACACAGCAATCGGCGCGACAGGCGATCTCGCGCAGTAGACCGACCAAGCGTTCTAGCCGGTCGCCGACGGTACTGTGGCGGAGGATATCAAAGCCGAGATGCTGGAGCCGCTGAGCGAGCCATGCGGCATTCGTGTCGGTGATCTGGCCAGTGACCACCTCATCACCTTGAGAGAAGATTTCCGCAAGCACGGGTCGGTCCATGTAGGGCAGATGATCAGCAGATTCGGGTCTAGTGTCCGGCCGCCGAATCGTCCCGATCCCGCGTCGTCGGCCGCCAGTTTACCAGCTTCGCTGTGCCGCCAGTTCGGCAGCGACTGCATGGGGATGCAGGGAACCCGCCGGAGCGGGCCGTGACGGGCTGGATCCAGGTTCGAGGGAAAAAGTTTGCCGGTCACGGAATCAGTGAGTCGGTCGATGGTCAGATAGGCTGGGAGAAATCCGGTTCAATGTGCGCAACCCGCACGAAATCTGTTGATGCCAACGCGCTGAGGATGAGCGTTCGGCCACGTGAAACTTAAACAGGACGTCCTGAGAGGGCGGGGGTAACCGATATGATCAAACATTTGTTGATGGCCGGCGTGATGAGCGCCACGTTGGGATCGATGGCCGTCCTGGCCGCTTCCTCCGCGACTCCGCCGCGGTCGGTTCGTGACGGTGATGCCGGCCAGCAGTGGCAGTTCAAAGTGTCGCTGGGCGACAAGGAGATCGGCCGGCAGACGTTCAAACTGGATCAGCGGGGTGACCGGAGCACGGTGACGATTGCCGCCGACCTGGATGTGCGTTACGTCGCGCTGAGCTTCTACGAATACAAGCATCGCAATACGGAAATCTGGCAGGGCAACTGTCTCGAATCGATCCGTGCGTCCACCGACGACAATGGCGAGAAGCTGGCGGTCGAGGGTTCGCGAGTCGCAGGCGGTTTTCAGGTCAAGGCAACCAAAGTGCAGCTCTTGTTGCCTGAGTGCATCATGAGCTTCGCATACTGGAATCCAAACTTCCTGAAACAGGGCCGCTTGCTGAATTCACAAACCGGCGCCTTCGAGGACGTCAGCATCAGCAAGATCGGGACGGAACGGATTCTGGTGCGCCGGCAGTCGGTCGAAGCGACGCGCTACAAGCTGAAGGGCAAGGCGATCGACATTGACCTATGGTATGCCGGCGATCGGCAGTGGGTTCGATTGGAGTCGGAAGTCAACAAGTCACGGCTGATTTATGAGCTGATTTGAATCGGGATGTACCGATGAGTCAGCGTGCAACACGTGGGCTAAGGGTTCTGCCCGACCTCTCCGAGTCCATAAGTCTTGAGGTGTTGCGCTCCAACCGCCTGAATTCACGTGCCTTGCCGCGTCTCGGCTCGTCCGGTGGGGTTGGCGGCGAGGGGTCAATGCAAGGCGCGTTCGGGCAATGCCACCGCGACTGGTGTCTTCGCTGAAGAGGTCACTGCACTGCGCAACAAGGCTGCTGCTTTTCGCCTCGGGCCAATCCGGTTAATATCGTGACCGGAATGGTCCAGACTCCACTGAACGGGTATCGTCATGACGCGACTGCGAAGGATTCTACGCTCTCTCATTTCCATCGCCACCCTGGCGGTCAGCGGTGGCGCTGTTGCCGTCGATTCATCACATTTCGAGGTGAAGAATGCGGGAGACCTGGTCGCCGTTTGTACCACCCCGACCAGCGATCCGAATTACGCCGCCGCGGTCCACTTCTGTCACGGCTATGTCGTGGGTGCCTACCACTACTACGAGTCGCTCGTCACGGCGCCGATGTACCAGCCGCTGTTTTGCCCGGACGATAAACAGCAGCCGCGGGAGCAATTTATCAAAGACTTCGTGACGTGGGCAAAGGCGCATCCGCAGTACAGCAAAGACCTGGCCGTGCACGTGCTGTTCAAATACATGATCGACCGGTGGCCCTGTACCCGGGAGGTTCCTTGACGATGGACACGTTCACTCGCACGACTTTATTTCTGGTAGTGGCGGTGGCGCTTCTTGGATGTTCCAATCGTTCGCCGGGGTCAGCGCCGGCGACGACCGGCGTGATGGCGGGAAACGCCGGCATCGGTGTCGGGAATGGGGCATCGCGGGGTTTGCTGAACGGCTACTTGTCCTCCCAGCACGAAAAATCGAAACAGCAGGCGGATCAGCAAAGCGAAATGAAACAGCAGAAGCAGGCAGTGAAGCAACCTCCACCCTGGCAGTGAACTGCCTGCTGCACGACGAGCGGTGTACGGCCGGCACTTCCCGATATTTTTGCGCAATCGACGAACGTTTAGATGAGTGATTTGCGGTCCACGAAGCCGATTCCAGTCCGCGAGCGCTTGATCATGGCGCTCGATGTCGCGAGTGCCGACGAGGCGCGGCGTGTCGTCGAGGCGCTGGGTGATGCGGTCCTGTTCTACAAACTGGGACTCGAGTTGCTGATGACCGGAGAGTACTTCTCCCTGGTCGATTGGCTGAAGTCCCGCGGCAAGAGAATTTTCGTCGACCTGAAGTTTTTCGATGTGCCGGAAACGGTGGCCCGCGCCGTTCACGTACTGAGCGGC
>JALORT010000386.1 GCA_025458755.1 Methylotetracoccus sp. | reverse complement strand
CCTCTTCTTCCGGTCGGGAGTCGATGATGCCCATTGCGGTCTGCGCGCGATCCGCAAGGACGCATACCAGTCGCTCGGCCTGTGCGGCCAGGGCATGGAATTCGCCAGCGAGATGGTTATCAAGGCCAGCCTCAAGAGGTTGCGCATAACCGAGGTGCCGGCGACGCTATCACCGGACTTACGTGGCCGCCCGCCGCATCTTCGTCCTTGGCGCGACGGTTGGCGGCACCTGCGGTACTTGTTCATGCTCAGCCCGACATGGGCGTTCGGTGTGCCGGCACTCGTGATGATGGGGAGCGGCGCGTTGATTTTCACGGTCGCGCTGCTCGAGATGCTCGGTGCATTCCCGAACTCGGCGCCGTTCGGGCAGAGCTGGACGATCGTAGCGGCCTTTCTCTTCACCGCCGGGCACTTCGCGGCGATCATGGCGTTGGCGACGCACTTCTACGGGGTGCGCCAGGGCTATCGCAGCCTGCGACCGATACTGCAACGCCTGTCTGGCTTTCTAACGCTAGAGTTAGCGCTGATCGTGGGCGGAGCGTTGATCTTGCTTTCAATCACGGGTTTTGCGGGTATTGCGCTGTGGTGGTCGAAGCTCGGCTTCGCCGCCTTGCCGAGCACTGTACCATTGCTCCTTGCAGCTGCGACCGGGGTTGTCGGCCTCCAAACCGCGCTGGGCGGCGTGTTAATCGCGGTGATCGGCGGGCACGATACGCGATTCGTTTTGCCGAGGAACGATGCGGCATGAACCACCGGGGTGCGACTGGCGACAGAGCCGACGTGCGGCCTTGGCACACCGACTGGCTTGTCCTCCGTGGATTACGACGACTGATCGAGGTGGACTGCGCACAGCGACTGCGGCCGGGAGCGCGATTGGTCGATTTCGGATGTGGCAGTCAGCCATACCGCGAGCTGATCAGCCAGCGGGGCATCGTCTATTCTGGTGCGGACCTCGATGCCGGAGCCGAATTGCCGATCGGTGACGACGGGCGAGTACCTGTTGCGGATGGTGTAGCCGATGGCGTGTTGTCAGTTCAGGTGCTCGAACATGTTCGTGACACTAGTCAGTACCTTGCGGAATGCAGGCGGCTATTGCGCCCGGATGGCGTGCTCTTTTTGTCGACCCACGGGACTTGGCTTTTTCACCCACATCCGGAAGACCATCGCCGCTGGACCCGGACAGGTCTGATCCTCGATGTCGAGCGGTGCGGGTTTATCGTCGAGCACGTAGAAGCGGTTGCGGGCCCCCTGGCGACCACCACCCTAATCCGCCTTACGGGATTTGCACATGTGCTTCGCTCGATTCCGATTTTAGGAAGGCCGCTGGCGAGTTTGGTGGCACTGGTGATGAACGGACGCGCCTTGATCGAAGATGCCCTGACTCCGGCCTCGATCCGGCAAGACAATGGGTGCGTCTATTGGCTGCGGGCGACACCAGCATGACGGACGCGACTACCCGCTCGGCCGCTTACCTTGCAGTGTCCGCATTGTGCCTCGTTACGCACAATGCAGTGATGATCGCGGGTGATGCTGCTGGGCTTCCGCTGTCCGCATCGGTTCTGCTGTCCTTCTGCGTCGTGGTAGTCCTGGGCTATGTTGGCCATAGCCGCTTGACCTTCCGGGAGCCCATGACTGCAGGACGTTTCTCCCGTTACGCGCTGGCCATGGCCGCCAATCTTCCGACGGCGTTTGTCACGGTATGGCTGGCGCGGGACGTGGTTGGCCTGCCAATGATCGTGGCAGCGCCACTTTCGACCGTGGTCTCGATCGGCATCAATTTCCTTTTTTCGCGCTGGGCGATCGTGCATCGCCATTCGGTCCGGGACTGAAGACGAATGACCTCGCACCGTCCGGTCGATGTCTTCGAGCTTCAGGCCTTGATGGCGCGCCACCTGCCGCAGTACCGCAATCGCCCGCCCCATTACCAGGCTGAGATGTTGTCGAGTCTGCTGGAACTTGGGCTGGCTAATTCCACGCGGCTGCTTGATGTCGGCGGCGGGACAGGGATCGTTGCAGAGGCGATGCACTACCTCATGCCTGGCACACGAATCGTGTCGATCGATTTGGCGGACCGTTTCTGCAAGGGTCTTTCGGTCGACACGCTGAAGTATGACGGTCGCAGTATCCCTTTCGGTGACAAAGAGTTTGACGCTGCCACGTTCAATAACGTCATGCATCATGTCCCCGTCGGTTCACGCAGCAGCCTGCTGCGGGAAGTCAGGCGAGTGGTATCCGGGTCGGTCTATATCAAGGATCACTTGGGGGGCACCGCCATCAGCGATCTCATGCTCACGCTGCTTGACGCAATCGGCAATATTCCGTTCGGAGGAATGATCGAGGCGTCCTATCTCTCGCAGCAGGACTGGGAAGGCTTGGCAGCAGCCTCTGGCTACCGAATCGGTGCAACGGCGCAAGAACGTTGCTATCGCCGCCGCGTGATGAAGGCATTGTTTCCGAACCGACTGGAAATCACGTTGCGACTGGATCCGGTGTGAGGCCACCGGCGTTGAATATTCTCACCGTCTCTCACTTCTTCGAAAGCCACGGCGGCGGGATCGAGCGGGTTGCGGGGCGGCTGGTACGCCAATTCGCCGCAACGGGCCATGGTGCGACTTGGGCCGCGAGCGACTGCGATGCGGCACCGACGGCCGATGGATTCACAGCTGTCGAACTGACATGTGCCAACCCAACCGAGAGGTTGACTGGTCTGCCGATGCCGTTACCAAGTCCTACTGGACTGCGGCGGCTGCGCGCCGCGGTGGATGCATGCGACGTGGTGATCCTGCATGACGCGCTTTACGCTACTTCGCTCGCCGCGTTCGTGCTGGCGCGGCGTGCGGACAAACCGACGATCGTGGTCCAGCACATCGCCTCAATCCCATTCCGCTCACGGTTCTTGCGCAGCATTATGACGCTGGCCAATGAACTGGTGACGGCGCCGGTCCTCAGGGTTGCCGACCAGGTGGTGTTCATCAGTGACTTGGTGCGCCGCGATCTGGCGCACCTACCACTTCGCCGACCGGCAAGGCTGCTGTTCAATGGGGTAGAGCCTGCCCTGTTCCACCCCGGTGCGGCGCGGCGTGAGGACTTCGGTCTGCCGGCTGCAGGACGGATAGCGGTGTTTGCCGGCCGGTTCGTTGAAAAGAAGGGGCTCGCCGTTCTCGAGGCCGTGGCGAGATCTCGTCCGGATGTGACTTTCGCACTGGCTGGAAGCGGACCCATCGATCCGCACGTTTGGAATCTT
>JALORT010000385.1 GCA_025458755.1 Methylotetracoccus sp. | reverse complement strand
AGACGCCGGACTGGATCGACCCACCCTTCGATGAGGCGCGCGTGTCGGCGCCGGTGATTCATGGTGCGCTGACCAGCGTCGAGGTGAAGACGGGCCTTTGGCGGACACTGCGACCGGTGGTCGATCATGAGGCCTGTCATCGCTGTGTCTGGGTCTGCGGGAGTTTTTGCCCGGACAGCGCGATCAGGGTCGATAAGGAAGGCTATCCACAGATCGATTATGACCATTGTAAGGGCTGTATGATCTGCCTGGCGCAGTGCCCTTCCCACGCCATTCATGCCATCCCGGAAAGCGAGGCAGGAGCCGCCGATCAAGGCGGAAACAGCGCATGAGCCGACAAATGTTGACGGGCAACGGGGCAGCCGCCTGGGGCGCGCGGTTGGCGAGGGTGGACTATGTACCCGCTTTTCCGATCACGCCGCAGACCGAGATCATCGAAACGCTGGCGACTTGGCTGGAGCGGGGTGCACTCTCCGGAAAGCTGGTCACGCTGGAATCGGAGCACTCGATGATCACTGCGGCCGGCGCCGCCGCTGCAACGGGAGTCCGGGTCTTCACCGCCACGTCCAGCCAGGGTCTGCTCTACGGCATGGAGATGATCTACACCGTGGCCGGCTGGCGCGCCCCTTTCGTCATGGTCAACGTATCCCGCGGGCTCGCATCGCCCATTACTCTGGAACCCGATCACAACGACATCCTGGCGGCGCGTGACGCCGGCTTCCTGCAGATTCACTGCGCAACCTGTCAGGAAGTGTTGGATACCATGCTGTTGGCCTTCCGGCTCGCAGAACATCAAGAAGTGCGGCTGCCGGTGATCGTTAACCAGGATGGCTTTTATCTCTCCTTCACGCGGGAACCCGTGTCGATTCCCGATTCTGAAGAAGCCTATCGGTTTGTGGGTCCCTTCGACCCTGAAAACGTTTGTTTCCGCGGCAGCCAGCCGGCAAGTCAGGCCATGGTGGTGCTCGGGGGTACGCCGTACTCCTACTTTCGCTACGAGAGTCATCTCGCTGCGCTGCGCGCACTCGACGTCTATGGCGGGATCGCGACCGAGTTCGCCGAACGCTTCGGCCGCCATTACCCGGCCGTCGAGGCGTATCGCCTGGAGGATGCCGAGTTGGCTTTCGTCATGCTCGGCAGCTTTGCGACCAAAGCCAAGGCGGCGGTCAACCGTCTGCGCGCGGCCGGATTCCGCGTCGGCCTCCTGCGGCCCCGTTTATTCAGACCCTTCCCGAAGCGTGCGGTCCAAGAGGCTCTTGCCGGTAAGAAGGCGGTGGGGGTCCTCGATCAGAACCTGTCCATGGGGAGCGGTGGTGTCCTGCACACGGAAACGGCCGCCGCACTCTATGGCGGAAGCGACGCCCCGGCGGTTCTGGCCAGTTTCGTAGGCGGCCTGGGAGGCCGGGACATCTCCGCCGAGGAATTCTTCGAGATCGCGAAAATCCTCCGCGCGGCCGGCGAATCCGGAGAGACACCGCCCCCGCGCTATCTCTTCACCGCGCGTGAACTCCTCGAAGTCCGCAAGATGCAGGCGATCGCCCACGTCGAAATGAATCCGGGGGACCCGAAGCCGTGAGTACCGTCTACGAGCGCATGAAGAATCTGCCGTCCGCCCATCTGCTCGGTGCCGGGACGGCCATGTGCGCAGGATGCGGCGGTCTGGAGGCGTTGCATCAGATTTACGATGTGCTCGGGACCCGCAACGTTTTCGTCAATGCCGCGGGCTGCATGACTCTGTTGTCGATTTATCCGTTCACGCCTTTTCAGGGCTCATGGCTGTACACTTCCATGGCCTCGGCACCGGCGGGAGCGCAGGGGATTCGCGATGCGCTGGACATCCTTCTGCAGCAGGGACGTATCGGTCCCGAAGAAGACTTGGAAACCGTCGTTTTGACGGGCGATGGAGCTGCTTATGGCATGGGTTTGTCGGCAACCTCGGCGGCGATCGAGCGCAACCTCGACTTCATCTATTTGTGCTACGACAACGAGGGGTACGGCAATACCGGGCAGCAGTATTCCGGCGCGACGCCTCACGCGGCGAAAACAGCGACCAGCCGCGGACCTGGCGGTTATGCTGGTGACAAGAAGGACCTTTTTTCGATCTGGGCGGCTCATCGGCCGGCTTACGTTGCCACGGTCATCGGCGCCGAACCGCTCGATCTGGCGCGCAAGATCGAAAAGGTCAAGCAGCTTGAAGGTCCGCGGCTCATTCTCGCCCTCGCCCCCTGCCCCACGGGGTGGGGTTTCGATCCGAGTCAAACCGTCGAGATCGGCCGGCTGGCCGTGCGCACCGGCATTTGGCCGCTGAAAGAATACCGCGATGGCAAGGTCGTGCACACCAAGGCGTTTCCGGAACGGCAGCCGGTGGAAGATTACCTGAAGCGACAGGGCCGCTTCTCCCATTTGTTTTCCCCGAGGCGCGACGAGCAAGCGCTGGCCGAGATACAAGCCCGTGTCGATGCCTATTGGCAGGCCGTTACCGACTGAGAGGTTGCAAAAACCTTTCGTAGCGTGCGCTGTGCGCACGAACATCTCTGCGTCGAATTTGCAAATACGGAGAGACCATGGCCGCGCTCAAAAGCTATTTCCACCGGGGAGACGATGAGCCACTGCTCGGTCGAACCATTCCAGAGCAGGTGTCGGTCATCGTCGATCAGTTCCCTTCCCACGAGGCGCTCGTCTGCCGGCCGCAGCGAAGACGTCTGACCTATACGGAATTCGCGCGGGAGGTCGACCGTCTTGCGTGCGGTCTTCTAGGGATCGGCGTGGAACGGGGCAATCGCGTCGGGATCTGGTCGACCAATAATGTCGAGTGGGTCCTGTTGCAGTTCGCGACCGCCCGCATCGGCGCCATCCTGGTGACCATCAATCCGGCCTACCGCCCACGCGAACTGGATCATGCGCTCCGCCGTTCCGAAGTCGAGACGCTATTTACCATTCCCTCCTTCCGCAGCAGCGACTACGTGAGCATGCTGTTGCAACTGATCCCGGAGCTGCGGGTGCAGCGCGGCCAGCATTGGGCGGCGGAACAGTTTCCTGCCCTCCGTCGCGTCGTCCTTTACGATCCCTCAGGGCCGGATGAGACCCTTCGGCCGGAGCCGGGTTTTGTCATCTGGCCGGAAGTGATCCGTGCCGGAGTCGATATTGCGGGCGAACAACTGGATCGCATCGGCGGTTCCCTCGATTGCGATGACCCCATCAATATCCAATACACCTCGGGCACGACAGGTCTGCCGAAAGCCGTGGTC
>JALORT010000384.1 GCA_025458755.1 Methylotetracoccus sp. | reverse complement strand
ACAACACCAACGCTAGCGGGTACGCGCTCCGCCACGGCGACTGGGTGCTGATCGCCGCGAAATCCGGCGGAGTCAGTAAAGTGCCCGAATGGTTCGACAAGGCGAATGGCTATCGCCAGAACCCGCATCCTGGCGAGCTCTACAACCTCCGCAAGGACCTCGCGCAGAAGCACAATCTCTATGCCGAACAGCCCGACAAAGTGCAGGAACTCTCGGCCCTGCTCGAACAAATCCGCGCCCAAGGGCAGGTGCGGTGAGCGCTGGCCACTCCTTCGTCCGCCGCCGCTGCGCATCCAGGATGGACCCGTCGTTCAATTACCTGCTGCCGGCCATGTGCTCCACCAGTGCTTGAAGAGTTGCCATTGGTGCCGCGCGAACTCGCGCTGCGAGGGGCTGAGAGCATCTGACTCGTGGATATTCAGCTCGTATTCGGGGTTCCCCTCCAGGACCAGCAGGTACTTGTAGAAGAGCACCAGGTCCGGCCCTTCATCGAACTTCGAGAGCACATGCAGTGCTTCTTCGAGTTCTAGCGCGTGTCGCCGCGCCGCGGCGTCTCCGGCCGCGGCTTGCTCGCACAAGGCGATCAGCCTCAGCACCGGCTGGGGCAGTGCGTTGCCGATGCCGGTGATGGCTCCGACCGCTCCGCAACGCACGTAGCCATGAAAGACCTGCGTATCAACACCCACCATGAGCGCCAGATCGGGATCGCCGCTGGTGATGAACTCGGCGGCATAGCTTAGCGATTCCGCTCCGCCAAATTCTTTGAAGCCGACCAGATTGCGATGCTCGCTCCGCAACTGCTGAAACAACTCGGCCTTGGTCTGAAAACCGTAGTAGGGACTGTTGTAGATCACCGCCGGCAGATCACCGCCCGCCTTCAAGATCGCGGAAAAATGAGCCCGCTGAGCCGACGCCGAGCCGCCTCGCGACAGCAGCCGCGGGATCAGCATCAGCCCCGCCGCACCCACGGCCCGGGCGTGTGCCGCATGTTCCGCCGCGCGCCGCGAGTCGCGGGTTCTGCGCCCCGGTGCCGACAACCACCGGCACTCCCGCCTCGACAAGCCGCCGCACCCCCTCCTGCCGCTGCTGATCGGTGAGTAGCGGCCAGTCCCCCATCGAGCCGCAGTACACGACGGCTCGCATCCCGACGCCGATCAATTCCCGCGCCTTGCGGACGAGCGCCTCGTAATTCACCGAGCGATCCGGAAAGCACGGCGTCATCAGCGCCGGCATACAGCCGCGAAAGACATCCGAAGTCGACACCGCAATATTCCTTTCAGGTTAAATTCGAGGCGAAAACGAAGCGGCGTTTTCCCCACCGCAATGACCATTCGCAAGTGGTTGTGTCAGGGCGTTGAAGAAGGGTGTTGCTATTTGTAGAAGCTGGGCTTTCTCGGCACAATGTTCAGCCTCTGGTAGGCAAAGCCGCTGTCGGGCGGGTTGTACGGGCCGACGATGTCCATGCAGGAGTTGTCCCGGATGTCGGTCTCCAGGTGTAAACACCAGTAGGCCGCATTCACGGTCAGGCGGCGGAGCCCCTCGCTGTGAAAGTCCTGGGCGCTGCCCATCGTGACATGGAAGACGCGTGCGGTGTGCCCGCGGTTGCCGGTCCAGGTTTTCACCCAGGCGACCGGCAACGGAATCAGCCCTGGATTCACCGCGTCGTCGTGTTTGCGACCCATCAATGGCTGGCCGTCGACCAGCGGCAGGCAATCTGCGGGCAGCGTGCCCCCTTCCTTGTAGGTGCGATAGACATCCGACGGACCCCAGATGTCTTGGACACCCTTGAGAACGGGGTGGTTCTTGTTCTGTTCGACGATGATGCCGCGTGTGGAATCCTGCTGCCAGCGGCCATGATGGTTGCGGAATGAACCACCCAGCACGGCTTCGCCGAAGTCGATCTTCTGGCCGTCCTTCTTGTAGTCAAAGCCAATGAAACCGTGATTGGCGGTGCGGATGCCGATGATCGGCTTTCCGGAATCCAGGTAGTTGTAGATGTGCTGCATTTGTTCGGGCGGCAGGGAAATGAGGCGGCTGAACAAAATGACCAGATCGCACTTTTCCAGATGCTCGAGGCCGGGAATGTTATGAGTGACCGTCTTGTCCTCCCAGCGAATCTTCTGTGTCGGATCGACGTCGTTGTCCTGATTCAGACTGAACAGGACGGTACAGTGAAACCCATGATGCTTGGCCAATAGCCGCGCCAGCATCGGCATCGAATACTCGCTGCGATATTCCTGATCCGCCGCGATCAGAATGATGTGCTTGCCTGCTCCCGGCCCCTGGTCGCCGGAATACGTTAGCCACAGCGGGCTGTCGGGGACCGGATGCTCGGCGGCCTGCAGCCGAGGACTTGCCGCAAGCGCGAGCAGAACCCCCACGAGCACCGCACACAAGGTCGAGAGACCAGCATTTCGTTGCATGGACGGCGTTCCCAGGTCGAGCAATCAAGGGCGGTTTGCGAAACGTTTGTCGAGGATCGGTCCGCGATCCAGCGATTCTGATCGCGGAGCGACGAGCAACTATGAACCGCGTCGTTAGCGGGCAGGAATCTCATTGACGGTGTAGAACGCGTTGCGATGCAGCAACTCTTCGTTGTCGCGCGAGCGCAGGCGCACGAGATCGAATTCGTACACGAACCCCTGGTCGAGCTTGTCGAGAGTGATTCTGGCGGAGAGTCCGTCTTCGGCCAGCGCCACGGCTGTCACGCCCGGCTTGTGCTGTTCGATTTCCGGTCCGCCGTAGCCGCTGTGATAAGGGTGCGTAAACGCAGAGATCAAATACGAGTCCGTCGAACTCCCCGTGTCTCGATCCACCGGTTTGGTGAATGTGATCTGGAAGCCATCCGGCTGGATCGTGATGCGGTTGATCTCGAAGGGCATCTTGCCGCTCCATTCGAGTCGTTCGAGGGCGAACGGCTTGATCCCGCGAACCGGCCAGCCGCGGTTGGTTCCGCCACACAGCAAGTTGCCACCGGGAGTGAATTCGACGCTCAGGATGCCGGTGGAAAGGCCCTCGCGGAATGGATAGCAGGCTCCCTGCCACACACCGTTGACCTGTTCGGTCGTGGCACGCATCAGGATTGATTGCGTGTAGTCGCCGAGGAACATTTGGTTTTCAAACGGCCCAAATTTGCCCTGCGTGCGATTCACGCTAAACGCCGTGATGGACCGACCCATGCGGATATAGGGAAAGATGACGGCGTAGGGGACCAATTGCGGGACCCGATTCTTTTCGGTGGCGATGCGCGTTCCCGACGTCGGCATTGGCGGCACAGGCCCCAACTCTGGGGCGTGCTTGTACCACTCGAAGCTCGCCGGATGACCGTGAAAGCTCCCCTGGGACACGGCCTTCAAACTGCACGAACAATTCCACGGCCCCTGACTTTCCGCATAGAACAGCGCGCCGTGCTCATCGAATCCGATCCCGCCGGGGCTGCGCAGGCCGCTGGCGAACGCTGTGGTCGTACCGTCCGGGGCGACCTTCATAATGAAGCCGCGGTGTAAGGCATGCGAGTAGTAAGACTCTGACAGGCCGAGCGCGATGTATTGGTTTCCGTCCGCATCGGGTTTGGAGCCGAACGCATACTCGTGGTAGTTCGCATACCCCCACGCATCCGAGATGGTTTCAAAACGATCGGCCACGCCGTCGCCGCTGGCGTCGCGAACGCGTGTCAATTCGCAGCTCTGTGTGACCAGCAGCGCGTCGTCCTTCCAGGCCAGCCCGAAGATCTCGTCCAGTCCTGTCGCGAACCGGTGAAACGACGGGATTGGCTTGGCCGCATCGACGCCGTCAATCAGAAAGATTTCCCCGTGCCGCGTTCCCACCGCCACGCGCCGATCCGGCAACACGGTAAAAGCTCCAGCCTCGATGACCGTGTCTGGGGGAAGCGGAATCGTGACGATCGGGTAATACTCGCGCTCGCGCTGTTCGGTTCCCCAGCGTTCGCCAACCTCCTCGGCGCGCAGCGTCCCCGGCGCCGACATCGCGAGCGGCAGCAGCAGGCCCAGGAGTCGCAGGTAACTACTTGGGGAGCGGTTCATAGAGGAACTCCAGCGTTGTTTTGCCGGGGGGCAGTTGCAGTCGCAGCAGCAACTCGGATTGCTGTGGTTCGTCGGACAGCGTTCTCCGTTTCGTTTCGGTCGGGGGAATCGTCAGCCGGAGTCGGCCGCTGCGGAAGACACGGTCGGACTCCTGGACGATGTCTCCCGCGAGCGCGCGAAACCAAATACTTTCCCGCTCGATGCCGAGC
>JALORT010000383.1 GCA_025458755.1 Methylotetracoccus sp. | reverse complement strand
CATGGTGCTGATGGCCCAGCCATTCTCCTATCGCTATCCGCTGATCGACGGGCAGGGTAACTGGGGTTCGGCGGACGACCCGAAATCCTTCGCGGCGATGCGCTACACCGAGGCGCGCCTGACCGCGTACGCGCAAACATTGCTGGCGGAACTCGAGCAGGGGACCGTCGACTGGGTGCCCAATTTCGACGGCACGTTGGACGAACCGGCGCTACTGCCGGCGCGGTTGCCGAATCTATTGCTGAACGGCGCGTCGGGCATCGCGGTCGGCATGGCGACCGACGTGCCGCCGCACAATCTCCGCGAGGTGGTTGCCGCCTGCATCCATCTGATCGACCACCCACGCGCCAACCTCGAGACCCTCTGCGAGCTGATAAAAGGCCCGGATTTTCCGACCGAGGCCGAGATCATCACACCACGCGCCGAACTCCTCCGGATGTACCAGACCGGCGGCGGCTCGGTCCGGCTGCGCGCGCGCTACGAAACCGAGGACGGCAATATCATTGTCACGGCACTCCCGTACCAGGTGTCCGGCGCACGGGTGCTCGAGCAGATTGCCGCTCAAATGCAAGCCAAGAAGCTGCCGATGGTCGAGGACCTTCGGGACGAGTCCGATCACGAAAATCCGACCCGGCTGGTGATCATGCCGCGGTCACGCCGCACCGACATCGAGCAGTTGATGTCGCACCTGTTCGCAACCACCGACCTGGAAAAGAGCTACCGGGTCAACCTGAACATCATCGGACTGAACGGAAAGCCACAGGTCAAGAATCTGCAGGAAATCCTGCTCGAATGGCTGAGTTACCGGACCGAGACGGTCCGGCGGAGGCTGCAGCATCGGCTCGATAAGGTCCTGGCGCGGCTGCATGTGCTGGCCGGACTGTTGATCGCGTTCCTCAACATCGACGAGGTCATTGCGATCATCCGCCACGAGGATGAACCGAAGCCCGTCCTGATGGCGCGGTTCGATCTAACCGATATTCAGGCTGAAGCCATCCTCGAGCTGAAACTGCGACATCTGGCAAAGCTGGAGGAAATGAAAATACGCGGGGAACAGGACGATCTGCAGGCCGAACGCGCACAGCTTGACGCGACGCTCGAATCACCGGAAAAGCTCAATGCGTTGATCAAACAGGAACTTCGTGACGACGCTGCCAAACATGGCGACGCCCGCCGCTCGCCTATCGTGCTCCGCCAGCCCGCGCAAGCGATCGACGCCACCAGCCTCATCGGCAATGAACCGATGACGGTCATTCTGTCGGAAAAGGGCTGGGTGCGGGCGGCGAAAGGGCATGACATTGATCCGACCGTGCTCGCCTATCGTTCCGGCGACGGCTTTCTGGCGGCCGCGCTCGGGCGGTCCAATCAACCCGCCTATTTCCTCGATTCGACCGGCCGCAGCTACAGCCTGTCGGTGCACGAACTGCCTTCCGCCCGAACTCAGGGGGAACCTCTGACAGCCAAAGTGAACCCTCCGGCCGGCGCGCTGTTCAAGGCGGTTCTCGCGGGAGGCGACGAGGACTGGACGCTGCTGCTGAGCGACAGCGGCTATGGGTTCCTGCTGCAATTAAGCGAACTCGCTGCCAAAAACCGCGCCGGCAAGGCCGTGCTTACGGTTCCGACCGGCAGCCAGGTGCTGGCTCCGGTACGGGTCGCCGATCCCGACCGGGACTTCATCGCGGTGTGCTCGGTACAGGGGCGACTGCTGGTGATGCCGGCCTTCGAAATCCCGCGCCTCGCCAAGGGAAAAGGCAACAAGCTGATCGATATCAGGGCCGCGGACCTCGGATCGCGTCAGGATTATGTCGTCGCGGTCGCCAGCTTCGCACCCGGAGCCGGGCTGAAAGTGTATGCCGGCAAGCGCTTCTTAACGTTACAACCGACCGACATCGATCACTATCGAGCGTCGCGCGGACGCCGCGGCAATCCGTTGCCGCGTGGATTTCAGCGCGTCGACCGGCTGGAGGCCCCGGCCTGAACATGCGCCGAGTCAAATGCTCAGCAGCAGGCGGGTCGGGTCCTCCAGCAGTTCCTTGATCGTGAACAGGCACTGCACCGCATCCTTTCCGTCGATGATGCGGTGATCATAGGACAAGGCCAAGTAAATCATCGGCCGGATCACGATTTCCCCGTTCTCGACCACCGGCCGTTCCTTCACCGCGTGCATCCCGAGAATCGCGCTCTGCGGCGGATTCAGAATCGGCGTCGACAGCATCGAGCCGAAGATGCCGCCATTGGTGATTGTGAACGTCCCGCCCGAGAGTTCCTCAATCGTCAGCTTGCCGTCGCGGGCCCGCTTGGCAAATTCGTTGATGGATTTTTCGATCGTCGCGAAGTCCAAGCGGTCGGCATTGCGCAGCACCGGCACGATCAGTCCGCGCTCGGTCGAAACCGCGATGCCGATGTCGTAACGCTGGTGGTACACGATGTCATCGCCGTCGATCGCGGCATTGATGATCGGAAAACGCTTCAGCGCCTCTACCGCCGCTTTGACGAAGAACGACATAAAGCCCAGCTTGACTTGATGAACTTCTTCGAAGCGTGCTTTCAAGCGGGCCCGGATGTCGTAGACCTGCTTCAAGTTGACTTCGTTGAACGTGGTCAACGTCGCCGTCGTGTGCTGCGCTTCCAGCAGGCGTTCGGCGATTCGTGCTCGTAGCCGGGTCATCGGCACCCGCCGTTCCGCGACCTCGGACAGTGCCTCAGCCTGCGGCGGAGCGAGGTCTGCCGCTGCGGCGGGTGCGCTGGCGGCCGGGGCTTTCGCATGCGTCGCCAAGTAGTCCAGCACATCCTGCTTCGTCAGCCGACCTTCCCGGCCGCTCCCGCGAATCTTACCGGCATCCAGGCCGTATTCCGAAACCAGACGCCGGACCGCCGGACTCAACGGCTGGGGCATCGGAACTTCGAGCACAACCTTATCGGTTTCGAGATCGACCAGATTGTCGTTTCGCTGAACCGCTTCGCCCGGTTTCTTGTGCCAATCCAGCAGCGTGGCATCGCTGACCGACTCAGGAAGATTGGGCACGCTGACTTCTATACGCATGGACGATACCTACGGGTTCTTCATGTCCGCGAGAGCCGAGCAACGCGGTTTCGATGACTTTCTTCTGTTGTTCGATGTGGCGCTTGAAATGGCCCACCGCCGGTGCCGCCGACATCGGCCGGCCGGCATAACTTAACGCCATCTCGCTTCCCAGCACACTCAGGAAGCGATGTTTTATCTGATGCCAAGCGCCTTGGTTCTCGGGCTCATCCTGGCACCACACCAATTCCCGGGCGTTCGGGAAGGTGGTCAGTTCGGCCATGAATTCGTCGCTCGGGAACGGATAGAGCTGCTCGATCCGGATGATCGCGACGTGATCGAGATTTTCCTTGCGGCGGTACTCGAGCAGATCGTAGAAGATCTTTCCCGAGCACAGAACGACGCGGCTGACATTGTTCCGGTCCAGAGGATCGCACTCGCCGATCACGTTGTGAAAACGACCGGCGGTCAGTTCCTCGACGTTCGAGACCGCCATCTTGTGGCGCAGCAGACTCTTCGGCGTCATCACGATCAGCGGGCGGCGGAACGGCCGCAGCAGTTGCCGGCGCAGCAGATGAAACATCTGCGCCGGAGTCGTCGGCACGCACACCTGCATGTTCTGCTCGGCACACAATTGCAGATAGCGCTCGATACGCGCCGAGGAATGCTCCGGTCCCTGTCCCTCGTAGCCGTGCGGCAGCAGCATCACCAGTCCCGACAGCCGACCCCATTTGGTCTCCCCGGACGAAATGAACTGGTCGATCACGACTTGCGCATTGTTGGCGAAATCACCGAACTGTGCCTCCCAGATCACCAGCGTGTCCGGTTCCGATGTGCTGTAGCCATACTCGAAGCCGAGGACGCCTTCTTCCGACAGCAGCGAGTCGTACAGACAAAAGCGCCCCTGCTGCGGGCCGAGGTGCTGCAGCGGAATGTAGACGTTCCCGGTGTTTTGGTCGTACAGCGTCGCATGCCGGTGGAAGAACGTGCCGCGCCCGACATCTTGTCCGGTCAGACGGACGTTGTGGCCTTCCCACAGCAGCGTTGCATAAGCCAGATTTTCGGCGTAGCCCCAGTCGATCGGCTGTTCCCCGGTCGCCATCACCAGTCGGCTCTGAAGGATGGCATGAGCGCGCGCATGCAGTTCCATCTGCGGTGGCAGGTGCAACATGCGCTCCCCGACCTGGCGCAGCGTCTCCAGCGGCAGCGAGGTATCGCAAGGCGCCGTCCAAACCGCGCCGAGGAACTGATTCCAACGCGTCTTGATGTAGTTAGTCACATCCACCAGCGTAGGGCGCATGACTGCTTCATCCCCTTCGGCGATACTCGTTTGATAGGCTTCGTCCATCGCCTCCGCGTCCTTGCTGCTGATCACGCCTTCGCTGATCAGCTGTTCGGCATAGCGCTGCCGCACCGAAGGATGCTGGCGGATAAAACGATACATTAGCGGTTGCGTCACCGCCGGTTCGTCCGCTTCATTGTGCCCATGGCGGCGATAGCAGATCAGATCGATCACCACGTCCCGATTGAATTCCATGCGGTAATCGACGGCCAGCCGGGTAACGAACAACACCGCTTCGGGATCATCGCCGTTGACATGAAAGACCGGCGCCTGAACCATGTTGGCGACATCGGTACAGTACAGCGTCGAGCGGGCGTCGAACGGGTTGCTGGTGGTGAAACCGATCTGGTTGTTGACCACGATGTGTATCGTGCCGCCGGTCGTGTACGCCCGCGTCTCCGCCATGTTCAGCGTTTCCATGACGACGCCTTGACCAGCGAACGCGGCATCGCCATGAATGATAACGGGCAACACCTGGCGCTCGACGTCGCCCTGAAAGCGGTCCTGACGCGCGCGCACTGACCCTTCGACCACCGGTCCGATGATTTCGAGGTGCGAGGGATTGAAGGCCAACGCCAGATGCACCGGCCCGCCGGGGGTCTCCACGTCGGATGAAAAGCCCATGTGGTACTTCACGTCGCCGCTGCCTTCCGGGTGGTCCGGTGTCGGCAGCCCCTCGAACTCACGGAACAGCAGGCACGGTTTCTTACCCAGGATATTGACCAGCACATTCAACCGCCCGCGGTGTGCCATGCCGATGACGATTTCCCGGGTCCCGACCGAACCCGACCGCTGAATGATTTCGTCGAGCAGCGGGATCAGGCTTTCGCCGCCTTCCAGCGAAAACCGCTTTTGGCCGACGTATTTGCGGTGCAGATATTTCTCGATGCCCTCGGCGGCGGTCAGCAGCCGAAGCAACCAGCGCTTCTGCTGCGGATCAAAATGCCACCGCCCGCGCGTCGACTCAAGCCGGTTTTGCAGCCAGCTTTTGATCTCGGTGTCCATGATATGCATGTACTCGGCACCGACGGGACCGCAATAGGTGGCGCGGAGCATGGCAAGAATTTCGCGGAGCGGGAGCTGTTCCCGACTGCGCAGCACCTCCAGGTAAAAGGGCTGATCGAGGTCCCTGTCATCCAGTCCGTGGCTCGCCGGTTCGAGTTCCCGCATGGCCGGAACCTCGGCGCATTTCAAGGGGTTGTTATCGGCGGCCTGATGCCCCAGAGTGCGGTATTGATCGATCAGCCGGTCGACGGCGGTTTGTTTCCGCAGTCGGTGTTCCAGCGACGGCTGATCCGCCGGCATCGGCGGAACGGACGCCAGGGAAGGCCTGAGGTCATCCAGACTTCCCGGTACCGCGGCAAACGTCTTTTGCCAACTGGGATCGACCGAATCGGGATCTCTCAGGTACTTGCTGTACAGATCTTCGATGAAACTTGCATTATCCTCGGAAAGTGCGGAGCTGCTCTGTAGCCAGCGCAAGAGTTCGGTCATGTCGTGTGTTCCATCGAGTGTCGAAGTCCACTCGAGTTGTCAGCGTGTTGAAAATCGCGCAAGCATAGGCCGATTTTACAAGAACTCCAAGCCTTCCGCCCTGCTTTAACGCTTTTCTCATGTTGTCCGAAGTCCGCCCGCATTCCAAACCCGCCGCCGGCAACTGCCGCGTCCGTCGAAGGACGGAGGGGCACGACCCCAAACTTTCGCAAGAATTCCCGCGCGCGCCGCTTGGTCGCTTGTTCTGAACATGTAACAATCTGCGCGGTCTGAAATCATCGAACGCTTCACC
>JALORT010000382.1 GCA_025458755.1 Methylotetracoccus sp. | reverse complement strand
GAAGACCAGCACTGGGGCATTGCCTCCCAACTCCATGCTGAGGCGCTTGATGCTGGTGGCGCCTTGGGCGATCAGCCGGCGTCCCGTCTGCGATGAGCCGATCAGCGTCAACACTCGGGGAATGGTGCTGGTGGAGAGGGGTTCTGCGGTTTCGGACGCAGGTCCACAAAGAATGTTGACCACGCCGGGCGGAAAATTGACGGAAGCGCAGATCTCACCCAGCAGATAGGCGGAAAGCGGCGAAGCGGAGGAGGGCCGGAGGATGATCGTGCAGCCCGCCGCAAGCGCCGGACCGAGCTTGAAGCCGACGTTCAGCAGAGGAAAGTTCCAAGCAAGAAAGGCGACGACGACCCCTGCCGGTTGGGTGATGACTTCGTGCCGGAACGTGCCGTCTACGTCAGGCAGGACGGTGTCGCGGTTGCGCCGCATCTCCTCGGCGTACCACTCGAGGGAATCGACCACGGTCTGGTAATCCTCGGCGGTGGCGTCCCAGGGTTTGCCCATCTCGTTCATGACGGCGAGGCGGAGGTCCTCTTCTCGCTCGATGACCGCCTGGCGTAGGGTGCGCATCCAACCCATGCGCTCGACCAGCGGAGTGCGAGACCAGGACGGGAAGGCATCACGGGCCGCGTGCAGAGCGGCGAGGGCGTCCTCTCGGGTGGCCCACGCGATCTCTCCGGCTGATTCCTCGGTGGCGGGGCAGGTGACGCTCCAGCGCCGCCCGCCGTAAGCATCTCGAAGCTGCCCATTGATGTAAAGCTGGCGGTATTCGATGCTCATTCTTCGCTAGGCTCCCTGACGGCTGTTGGAATAACCGAGTACGGCACAGGCCGCAATCAGGATGGCGATCCCGGCAAACATCAGGCGCATCGGGCCGGCGGCGCCCTGCCACTCGCCGGACCGGATCGCCCACAGGTTGCTGACGATGAGCGCAAGGCCGAGCAGCATGGGCCAGCCAATGACTGGCCCCATCGCCCCCATCAGGGCGGCGCCCTGGCCGTAAACGCCGAGGGCGGCGAACCAAAGCAGCCCGGTGAGCACAGCCCATCCGGCGGCGCTCCAGCTTGAGCCGGACGCAGCAGGCGTGCACCATGTGCGGTTGCGGAACAGAAGAAACGCGCAATAGGCCGCGTTCATCAGGAACGCTCCACCCAGCACGACCACCCATGCGGCCAGGCTTGAGTTCCGCGCATTCGCCCCCGCGGACTCCGCCGCGCGGGCAACGGGCAAGGCGAACGAGAATCCGACGTTGAGCAGAGCGGACAATGTGCCGCTGAGAACGGCGATCAACAAGCCTACGGTGAACCGGCTGCCTTTGGCGATTCCCTGAACCTGCGAAGTCCGGTCTCGCCGCCAACCGGCCCAGGCGACGACAACCACGCCCAGGACCATGGCGCCGACGCCGAGGAGCACATAGGGCGCCGCCGATGAATTCCAGCCGGCGTCTCGCACGAATGGCACCAGCGATCCCACTGCGCCTGCCAGTCCCATCACGATGCCGTAAGTAAGCGAGATGCCGACGTAAGAAACGCTGAGCCCAAACAGAATCCCTCCGACGCCCCAAAGAAAGCCGAAAAGTGCTCCGAGAGCGACGGCGGCCCGATCCGCGCCCGCGATCGCACCCCCGAGTGAGGGCACCGTGACGCCTGCCCAGAGGAAGGGGAAGATCAACATGCCTACCGCGGCATAAATCAGCCACCATGCCTCCCACGCGAGCGGCGCCACTCGTTTCATTCCCAGTCCAAACGTGCCCTGGAAAAAACTAGCCAGGATCACGATGGCGAAAGGCAGAAGTGAATCGCTCATCGCCATAGCTCCTTCGGAACCGGGAAACCGATTGCGTTCGGGAAGGGCCGGCGAATGGGGGCAGCAGGAGGACTGGTGGGGGACGCCGCAAGGAGACACGATTGACCATTCATAATGGTTGCTCCAATTGTATGCGGCCAAGCAGACCTCGTCAATCTGCAACTACAAAAATTTGATTTTTCTATTGACTGGATTCATCTGCCGGTCATATATTGGATGAACCAATTGGAAAGGAGCATCGGCGCCATGTCTTCCCGCGTCCTTGCCGTTCTCGCCTCTTGCCTTCTGCTTCAGGGCGTACCTGCGTTCACTCAAACTACAGCCGGCCAGATCACCGGCATCGTCTCGGACCCCACCGGAGCGCCCGTCCCCGGCGCGACCGTGGTGGCAAAGAATCAGGCGACCGGAGTGACCAGACGCACCAACTCGAACGAGTCAGGTAACTATTCGGTCCCTCTGCTGGAGCCGGGTACCTATTCGGTAACGGTCCAGAAGGATGGTTTCCGGGCGGCGGAACGCGCCGGTGTGACGCTCAGCGTGAATTCCACAGCCCGACTCGATTTCTCTCTTACGCTGGGCGCGGTGAGCGAATCGGTGTCTGTGACGGCGGATGTGCCGCTGCTGCAGACCGGCGAGTCGTCGCTGCGCGCGGTCGTGGATAACCGCAAAGTGGTGGAACTCCCGCTGAATGGGCGGAACCCTTTCGATCTGATCTTCCTTGCGCCGGGGACGCAGGCATACCGCCGCACCGCGCTGCCCGGCAATAACATCCCACTCTCGAATCTCTCGATCAACGGCGGACCATCGATGACCAACGAGGTGCTGCTGGACGGCATTCCGAGCACCTCACCCCAGTACAACCAGTTCACCGTGATTCCGTCGATCGACGCGGTGCAGGAGTTTGAGGTGAAGACCAACAACATGGCCGCTGAGTTCGGGCGGACCGGCGGCGGCGTTGTCAACGTCGCGATGAAGAGCGGATCGAATGAGATTCACGGCACGTTGTACGACTTCCTGCGTAACGACGCGCTGGATTCGAACCTGTGGCTGAACAACCGGACGGGGCAGCCGAAACCGGCGTTCCGGTTCAACCAATTCGGCGCCAGCGTGGGCGGGCCGATCAAGAAAGATCGGACCTTCTATTTCGGGAACTACGAAGGACTGCGCAGGAAAACGGGTCGAGCCTTCCTGTTCTCTGTTCCCACCGAATTGCAGCGTGCGGGAGACTTCAGCCAGACACGAGCGCAAAACGGACAGCTGATCAATATCTACGATCCGTTAGCAGTGAGCCCGGCAGGCACCGGGTCCGTGCGTGCCCTCTTTCCCGGCAACGTGATTCCAGCCAACCGGTTCAATACGGTGAGCCGGAACGTTCTGCCGTTCTGGACCAAGCCGAATCTGGCCGGGGATCCCGTGACGGGCATCAACAACTTCGTCAGCAACAAGCCGG
>JALORT010000381.1 GCA_025458755.1 Methylotetracoccus sp. | reverse complement strand
CATCGACGAACCGCAGAAACGGTTGACCGTGACGCCGGCGACGGAAGCCGGCAGGCCGGCCAAGTGCACCAGCAAACGGGCCAGATTGAGCCCCTGTTCGCCTTCCGGGAACGCGCAACCCAGGATGAGGTCCTCCACGTCGTCTGGCCGAACACCGGTCTTGACCAACAAACCTTTAACGACCTGGGCGGCAAGGTCATCCGGCCTGACTCCCGCCAGCTGGCCCTTGTGAGCCGGCGTGAAAGGCGACCTGCAGTAACCCGCAATGATGACGTTTCTCATGATCGGGTCTCCTCCGGTGGAGTTTCACACCGGCGCTCAGCGCTCGATGGAAACTCGTGGATCGAACATCGGGCCTGGTCTCCGTGGGGCTCATCCTCGACCGCCGGAATCCCCATCAGCTCATCCACGAAATCGTCGATCAGCCGCCAAGTTGCGCCGAGGTTGTCCATCAGTATGCCGTGACGCGTCGCCGGCACCGACGCGAGTCTCTTATGGGTGGAGCCGAGCTTGTCCATCAGGGCCGCCGCGCTTTTCGGCGACACCACCGGGTCCTGGTCTGTCCATCAGGGCCGCCGCGCTTTTCGGCGACACCACCGGGTCCTGGTCGCCGTAGATGATCAGCGCTGGGATGCTGATGCCTGGCAGACAACCGTCCAGATGCTCGATCAGCTGCCGCAACTGATCGAGGCTTCTGACCGGGACGTGCGTGTAATTGATGTGAGGATGCTCCGTCGCATTCTGGATGAAGGGCTTGACCCCGTCGTATGTCGAAACCCATTCCACCACCCGATTCGTTCGATGCAGCAACGGCAGCAACCTGAAAGCCGGATTGTTGAATTTGATCGGGAGCGAGAGCGCGACCACGCCGGCCATTTCCTGACCGCGCTCCGCCGCCAGCTTCAACGCCAACGCGCCCCCGGTCGAGAAGCCGACCGCAGTGATGCGGTCACAGAACAGACGCAGGATATTAAATCCTCGCCGGACGGAGGCATACCAGTCCTCCCAGCGCTGATCACGCAGCGCGTACGGCGATGTGCCGTGGCCCTTCAGTCGCACCGCAAGCACCGTATAGCCTTGCTGCACCAGATGCTCCCCGTAGTCGCGAACTTCAGCGGGGCTGGCCAGCAAGCCGTGAATCAGCAGAATGCCGGCGTTGCCGGACTGTTCCGGCTGAAGGAAAAACGGGGACGGATCCGCATCAGCACTTTCAAGCCGGTTGATGTCGTCGAAACGCGGCGCCTGGTAGTGGCGCCGTTCCTCCGCCAGTGCTCGGTGTTCGTCCTCGAGGCGCCAGGCCGCGAGGCGGGCGCGATCCAGACGGTCACAGTCCTGCAGCGATTGGCCGAGGACTTCACGAACATCGCGGACCGGCGCCACTTCGTTGCAGTAAACCGCAATCAGGTTCTCCAGCCGGATCGCATCGAGGTCATACTCCGCGCAAAGCTTTTCCTCGAAGTGGTAGTGATGTGCATCCTCTGTGAGGAGTGCACTTTCCTTGGCGAGACAGATGAAATGCTCAAAGCGTCGGCTTCTCCCGTCGATCAAATCGATATACTCGTCACAGCGGTTCAGGCTGCGGTGCAGGTTGATCCGATCTTTTTCTTGGAGCCGCCTGACGGCGATATAAAGTGCCGTATAAAACCGCTCCTTTCCGATTTTCCGCTGCCCTTTGGCGATGCAGTCCATGATCAGGCTGGACGCCAAATGACTCAGATTGACCGTGACGAGGGCATAGATGTCCGCCATGTATTGATCGCGCGTGGCATTCGCGCATTTTCTGAAGTAGCGGCCCAACAGTCTTTGCTTCAGGCTCCCGGGTGCCGAATGCAGCGCGAACAGCTTATCCAGCGAGGTGAAATTGGGCGCAAGCCAGTCGAGCACATAACGATTCCACCAATGCCAGACGGCGCAGGGATTGACCGGTTTGCCCATACGCACGTCCATGTCGGTCTCCTTGAGCAGGATGTTGCCTTCGATCAGGAGTTCTTCCGTCTGGCGCGGCGTCAGTCTCTCGGCAAACAGCTCCACCCCTTGTTGCAACCAATTCTGCGAGGAGCGGATCGGGTAGAAGGTGATATTCGCGGGCACGATCAACGTCGGCTTCAGCGCCGCCATCAACAAGCGATCGAGGCCGTCGAGATGCAGTTCCTCTTGCCACTGCAGCAAGCGGTGGTGCTCCTTGTTGCAGTACGCATTGCGGACGGTGGTCTTGAAGGCCTCCAGGCCTTGGGCCAAGACCGCCGGGCCGGTATGGTGTTTGCGCCGTTTACCGCTGGTGCGGGAAAAAACGCTGTAGTGGCCTTCGGCATCCATCACGTCGCGGTCTTTGACCATGCCGCCTTCCGGAAAGATGATCACCTTCCGTCCGCGCAGGATTTGTGCGGCGAGCATGGGAAACAAGCGCGGATGATCATGCGGGAAGACGCCGACACTCTTCAGATACCTTGCCAGCGCGGTATCCTGTTCGAAAAATTGACTGGACGCGATGGCACAGCTGTACGCACCGGTTCTCTGATAAATCAGAAATTGTGGAACAAACGTCTCGAACCGGGAAAAATGATTGAACAAGAAAATATCACCCTGCTCCGGTTGGGACTCGGCATGCAGTTCGATGTTTACGCCGAGCAGTCGTTTCACCGACCGGAACACTTTGACCGACCTGTCGTAGAGCACAGTGTCGATATCGGGCCAGTCATCGGGGTACTTTGCTTCAGTCATACCCATTAGACCAACAGCAGGCCGCTTTATCTCCTACCGACCGGTCGGCAATACGCAAAACGTCCTTCGGCATCGCGATCATCCAACACGGCCGGAGACCTCACGACACTGAGCGACAGCCAGGTGATCGGCCGCCCCTCTCCATGTCCCGCTGGGGCGAGCCGAGGCGAACCGGGCGGACAAGTGACCCAGATGCCCGCCATTGATCCATGAGTAATCAAGCCTGTTCTAACCAATGAGGTGTGCAGGTCCCGCGAGCCTTCGCATGTGGCCATCGCACCGCCCCGCCGAATTAGGTAGAATCAGGATGAACGCAAATACCCAGGAACGTCTTCCGTGATGTCGATAACCCGCCGGAGTCTTGAGCGCGGATTTGCGGGTGACCTTCTCAATCCATTGACTGCCCACGGTGAATAGCAATCGCACGGCGCTCGTCGAGCGTAATACGCTGGAGACTCAGATCAGGGCTCAAGTGAGCCTCGACGGTAGCGGCGCGAGCCGCCTGCAGACGGGCGTGCCGTTTTTCGATCACATGCTGGACCAGATCGCGCGCCACGGCGCGATCGATCTGGACATCGAAGCCACCGGCGACCTCCAGATCGATGCGCATCACACCGTCGAAGACGTCGGTATCGCTTTCGGGCAAGCCGTCAGCCGCGCCATCGGAGACAAGAAGGGAATCCGGCGCTACGGCCATGCCTATGTTCCGTTGGACGAAGCCTTGAGCCGGGTCGTGATCGATCTGTCGGGACGCCCCGGCCTCTGGTTCGAGGTGACGTTTCCCCGCGCACGCATCGGGGACTTCGATGTGGATCTGTTGCTGGAATTCTTCCGCGGCTTCGTCAACCACGCTCAGGTGACCCTGCACGTCGATAACCTGAAAGGAACCAATGCGCACCACGTCGCGGAGACGATCTTCAAAGCCTTTGGACGGGCATTGAGAATGGCCGTAGAGGCCGATCCGCGGATGCAGGAAGCGCTGCCCAGCACCAAAGGGCTGTTGTGAACCGGCCGACCCGCTTCACCTGACTTGAGTTCGTGATGTCTTCATTGCCAAAGCGCTTCAACATGCCGATTCCGCTACGGATGTGGTCGTCACCTCGGACGGCGACGAAATCCTGGATGCAGACCGGGTGGTTTTTCCCGGCGTGGGGGCGATCCGTGACTGCATGCGTGCCTTGAAACGTTTGCGGCTGGAACCCGTCGTCCGCACCGCGGCCACGCATAAACCGTTCCTCGGTATTTGCCTGGGCATGCAGGCGCTTCTGCAGGAAAGCGAAGAGAACGGCGGAACGGCATGTCTGGGGCTGATTCCAGGCCGGGTCCGGCGTTTTCAGGAACCGCTGCTGGATCCGCGCGGACAGCCGCTGAAGGTGCCGCACATGGGCTGGAATCGGGTCCATCCGCAGCGCGATCACCCGCTATGGGAAGGGATCGCGACCGATCGCTGGTTCTATTTCGTGCACAGCTATTACGCCGTCGCCGACGAGCCGCGATGGGTCGCGGCGACCACGGACTATCCAGGCGCTTTTACCTCGGCGCTGGCCAGCGGCAACATCTTTGCGGTGCAGTTTCACCCGGAAAAGAGCCAGGCCGATGGTCTCCGGTTGCTGGCGAATTTTCTCCACTGGAATCCAGAGGGTGGGCACACAAGGCAGGCAACGGTCCTCGGCAGCGACCAATGAATGATCTACGGTCCCGTGCAACGACCTGACCGGTGAGGCTTCAGTTGATGACAGACGAAGGGCGAGAGGTGAGCAGTCCATGCTGTTGATACCCGCGATCGATTTGAAAGAAGGGAAATGTGTACGTCTCCGTCAGGGACGCATGGAGGACGACACCGTGTTTTCCGATGATCCGGTCGCGGTCGCGCAGCGCTGGATCAACGAGGGCGCAACCCGCCTTCATCTGGTGGATCTGGACGGCGCATTTGCCGGCGTACCGCGTAACGGTGCCGTGATCCACGCCATCCGCGAGGCTTTTCCGGATGTCGAACTGCAGGTCGGGGGCGGCATCCGCGACGAGGAAACCATCCAAGGCTATTTGAACGCCGGGGTGGATTTCATCATCATCGGGACCAAAGCCGTCAGTGCTCCGCATTTTGTCAGAGAAGTCACCGCGGAATTTCCCAATCACATCATCGTCGGGCTCGACGCCAAGAATGGGAAGGTGGCCATCGACGGCTGGTCGAAGCTGTCGCACCATGATGTCATCGATCTGGCGCAGAAGTTCGAAGAAGACGGGGTGGTGGCGATCATCTACACCGACATCAGCCGCGACGGCATGCTGGGGGGCGTCAACATCGAGGCCACCGCGCAGCTCGCACGATCGATCAAGATTCCGGTGATCGCCTCCGGCGGCATCCATAATCTGGACGACATCCGCGCGCTCGGTGCGATCGCTGCCGATGGCGTGCTGGGAGCCATCACCGGCCGGGCGATCTACGAAGGGACGCTTGATTTCCCCGAGGCTCGGCGGTTGGCCGCCGAGTTTTGAGCCGTGCTGGCCAAGCGCATCATTCCCTGTCTCGACGTCGACAATGGCCGCGTCGTCAAAGGCGTTCGTTTCGTCGACATCCGGGATGCCGGCGACCCGGTCGAGATCGCCCGGCGTTACGATGCCGAGGGCGCCGACGAATTGGCGTTTCTCGACATCACCGCCAGCCACGAGGACCGCGAGACCATGGTGCATGTGGTCGAACAGGTGGCCGGCGAAGTTTTCATCCCACTGACCGTAGGCGGCGGTATTCGGACGCTCGACGATATTCGCCGGATGCTGAATGCCGGGGCCGACAAGGTCAGTATCAACACCGCCGCAGTGTTCGACCCGGAGTTCGTCAAGGCCGCGGCGGAGCGCTTCGGCTCGCAGTGCATTGTCGTCGCGATCGACGCCAAACAGGTGGCGGCGGACCCGCCGCGCTGGGAGATCTTCACCCATGGCGGGCGCAAACCGACTGGCCTCGAAGCGATCGCCTGGGCAAAAAGGATGGTCGACTACGGCGCCGGCGAGATCCTGTTGACCAGCATGGACCGCGACGGCACCCGGGTCGGCTTCGATCTGGGCCTGACGCGCGCGATCAGTGACGCCGTCTCGGTGCCGGTCATCGCTTCGGGAGGCGTGGGCGCATTGCGCCATCTGGCCGAAGGCGTGCGGGAAGGCCGGGCCGATGCGGTACTGGCCGCCAGCATCTTTCACTTCGCCGAGCACACGGTGCGGGAGGCGAAGGAATTCATGGCGGCGCAGGGCATCGAGGTGCGGCTGTGAACGAGCACTGGCTCGACGAAGTCACTTGGAATGGCGACGGCTTGGTCACGGTCGTGACCCAGGAAGACACGACCGGCGACGTGCTGATGGTCGCCTGGATGAACCGCGAAGCCTTGCAGCTGACGCTGACCGAAGG
>JALORT010000380.1 GCA_025458755.1 Methylotetracoccus sp. | reverse complement strand
AGGAGTGTAACCGCCCGGGAAAATATATTTGCTCATCCAAGGATTTGTGATGCCTGGACCATCCATTCGACCGATCGAATGGAGCAGCATCACTCCATCGTCCGTCAAAAGCTGGGCTGCTTTATCGAAGTAGGTTTGGTAGTGACCGACACCGACATGTTCGAACATTCCGACCGAAACGATGCGATCGAACGTAGTCGATACATCCCGATAGTCCAGCAGTTCGAAGCGAACTTTGCCAGCCAGCTTCTCTTCCCGAAGCCGTGAGCGCGCCACATGCAGTTGCTCTTCGGACAGCGTGACGCCCGTCACGTCCACTCCGCAGCATCGGGCGAGATAAAGGGCTAATCCGCCCCAGCCCGAACCGATGTCGAGGACGCGGTGATCTGGCTCCAGCAGAAGTTTCGCCGCGAGATGACGCTTTTTGGCGAGTTGCGCTTCCGCGAGGTCCATTCCAGGCGTATCGAAGTAGGCGCAGGAATACTGAAGGAGATCATAGTGGTGCTCAACGTTGCGCTTTGCGCGAACCGCGCCGTTGCGCTGTTTGACGAATTGCATTCTTCGGCGAACGCGGGCAAGGGCCTTGGCTAGGCCGGGAGGGTCCTGAAACCCAAGATTGCGGCTAAGTAGTGCGAGCACCTCGTAGAGGGTCCCTTGCTCGACGAGCAGGCGTCCGTCCATGTACAGTTCGCCGAAGGCAAGGGACGGATCGAAAACGAGCTGGCGCTCGGCGGCTGCATCGGTCAGGCGAATGGCCAAGCGATCGCCTTTTCCGTTACCGAAGGCGAAACGGTGGCCGCAGGCCGTCTCGACCTCGAGCGTACCCTCCCGCACCACACGACTGAACAGCGCACGCAGAATCTTCAACATCGTCATCCTCCATAGAGCGTCGTGAAGGTGCGTTCTTGCGCTGCATCTCGCAAATTCCGAGCCGTCTCCCAGAATGCGGCGATCTCCGCGATCAACTTCCGCTCCTGGGCCAGAAGCGGAGAGTACCGCAAAGGAACCCATCCAGGGGATGAAGCGCTCGGACCACAGATATGTTCGCATCCGCATGGGGTGCAGCCATTGCGCCGCCTGGGCAGACCATGGGTTGGACCACAGCTTCACGTACGGACTGACGAATGTTCGGTAGAAGGCCTCGTTGAGTTCGGACACCTGACGAACGGCATCGAACGCCTTGCGCGGATAGTCGAAGCGAAACTCTTCAACTTGGCGGGGCTCGAAGCGAACGGTGTACTGGTCCCGCGCGCACTCGGGATCGCCGGTTGGATTGTCAATCACCATCTCGTAGAGCCCTGGGGCAAGGCCCTCGATGTCGAGCATGTTCTCCAAAATAGCCCGGTGTTCGAAGCGAGCAACGCTGGCGGACACGAAGATCCCGAGATGCCCCACATGCGGATTGGTCAGATAGACAATGCGCTGACCGGCCGCTTTGAGTGCACTGGTGCTCTTATAGACTGCCGGGATCCAGCCTAGTGCCTGCTGTGGCGGCGTGATGTTGTCGCCATAGGAAGCGAAGATCACGAGCGGCTGTTTGATTGCGGTCAGATCGACGGTGCAGTGATCGTCGATGCGGACTTGTCCCTGCTCCAGCTTGTTGCCCACGAAGAGATCTTCGACAATAGACACGATCTCTTCGCCGCTAAGGCGATAAAACCCGTTCCACCACCGCTCGAAATCCAAAAATCGTTCTTGCTCGGAATCCATCCCCGTGAAGAGATTGGAGTACTTGTCCCAAAGTGCGTTGCCAGGCTTTAGGGACTCGAAATTTTGCACCAGCCAAGCGCCGTCGAACCGGTCCTGATTGAGATCGGAAAGAAAGTGGACCAGCCACACGCCCCCGACGAGGCCGCCCATGAGGCGCATGGGATTCATGCCCGGTTCGCCGGCGAAGTACGACAGTGGCGAGCCGTTCATAACGGTCGGCCCCGCCAGACCCTCACAGTGGGCCGACACCACGGTGGCCGCCCAGCCGGCTTGGCAATTTCCGTACAGAATCGGCTTCTTCCCCTCATGTCGTTCGGCCACAACCGCGACGAACTGCTTCAGTGCCCCGATCACGTCGGAGAGCGCCTGATGAGGACTTGGCTCGGGATAGAATACGACAAAGTAGACCGGATGACCGGTGTGCAGGGCTACGCCGACTTCTGATTCGCGCTTAAAGCCGCCGAGACCCGGCCCATGGCCCGCTCTTGGATCGAGAATGATCACCGGCGCCTTAGCGGGGTCAACGCAATCGTCCCAGCAGTCCTCACCGACCTCAGTGATCCTGAGCAGCGCATAGTTGGCCGGCCGTTCAAACTGGCGGGCATCGAGCAAGGTTTCGTATTTGAAATTGAGCACCGGCGGGAGCCCCGCCTGCTCGTGTTCAAGCATGTTGTTCGCGCGCCGCCGCAGCGTGTCGAAGAACAGGATCGTACGCTCTAAAACATCTCTCTGGTAATCCAGCAAATCAAACATCGTGAAGATCGGAGTCGCATTGTTTTCTGATACTGCCGTCAACTGTTCCGCTGAGCCCAAACCGCTAGCGGCTGATCTTGCCTTGTCTGATGCGGCAGGAGAGATTCCCGGTCCGGACGGAACGCGCTTCTGGCCAGCTCCTTTCTCGGCCGCGGGCCATGAATGGAGAGTTCCGATTTTCTTCTTTGCGACGGTCATGCTTCAATCTCCTGCGGTATCGCTCGGCTGAGAGCCAATAAGTGCCAGAGAGACCTGAGGGCTTGATTTAGGTCAGTTGGATCGGTTGGGGACCCCAGCATTTGGTAACAGCGTGTAACGGGGTGAATTGCGGGGGCTGCGTTAACGAGCGATGGATCGTTGGATGCGCCTTCCAACAGTTGGAAGGTCAAGCAGAAAAATCGAATGAGAACCAAATGCGTATAAGCGAAGCGTCGCGCCTCTCGGGTGTCTCAACCCGGCTGATCCGCTACTATGAGAGCATCCAATTGCTCGGGCGGCCGGCGCGCACAGCAACCGGTTATCGGGATTACGATCAACGAGACGTGCACGAATTGAGGTTCATTAAGCGTGCGCGCTCGCTCGGCTTCTCTCTCAAACAGACCAAGGAGCTTTTGGATCTGTGGCGTGATACGCGGCGAGCGAACCATAAGGTTCTGGCGCTGGCAGAGCGTCATCAAAGGACGATCATCGCGCGGATGCAGGCACATGAAGCGATCATCGAGGTTCTCGGCCGCCTCATCCAGGCCTGCCAGAGCAACGATAGACCCGAATGTCCCATCCTGGATGGCCTCGCCGATAGCCGGAGCCGCGAGTAAGCCGGCTCTCGGCGGACGCATCAACGCGGCGCGCTGCTCAATCTGAAGATCAGAGTGACCGGGACCGGCTGGCCAGAGCGCTTTACCGAGAGCGTGATGCTGTAGGGTCCTGAACCAGCAACGACAACATAGCCTCCGTAGGACGTCGTTTCGGCAATGGTCATAATTTCCAGATCAGTCTTCGCCCCCGCCTGCGAGGAACTCGACACTCGCGCCGCTACGCTTGCATTCGTGATCCGTGCTCCGGTATTGGCGTCAAACAACGCGGCGACGAGGTGGTACTGGTAGCCACCTTCCGGAACTCCTCCGTGCATTGAACCCCGGCCTGCGGCTCCATCGTGACCTTTCGTAATCTCGGCCGGTACCAATCCGACGTATGCCTCGATGCCCGCGGCCTTCTGATAGAGCCCGTTACCCGCTTCAGCCCCGCCACTGCCGGCGGAAACAAAAGCCAAAAATGCCACAAGGGTGGGCGCAGCAACAATCTTCCAGGCAACGATGAGTCTCATGGCAATACCCCTTGAATGGTCCTAGTCACCACCTCTCATCCCTCTCGACCATTAGCGCGATGCCCTGACCGCCGCCGATGCACAGCGTGATGAGCCCGCGACGAAGGGACTCGCGCCGCATGGCGTGCAGGAGACGAACCGTCAGAATGGCACCCGTCGCGCCTATCGGATGGCCATGCGCGATGGCGCCGCCTTCGACATTGACCACATCCTCGGGCAGCCCTGTCTCCTTGATCAGCGCTAGAACGATGGCCGCGAAGGCCTCGTTCACTTCGGCGCGCTCGATGTCGCTTATGGTCCAGCCGGCCCTATTAAGGGCTTGCTGAACGGCGGGTACAGGGCCGAGGCCGAACATGTTCGGGTCGACTGCGCCTACGCCAAAAGCCACAAGGCGAGCGAAGGGCTCCAGACCCTTTTTTTCGGCCCATTTGGCATCGGCAACAAGCACGGCTGCAGCCCCGCTGTT
>JALORT010000379.1 GCA_025458755.1 Methylotetracoccus sp. | reverse complement strand
CGTCGCGCCGTTGCACTACGGGTTTGTGATCTTCGGCTGGTTGGCGCTGGCGGTGATGGGGACCTTGACCCAGACCTTCTACAGCTTCACCAAGCTGATCAAGAATGATCTCTGCCCGGATCTTGCCTGATCTAAGCCATCAGCTCCGTCCTGAATCCGCACACTAGGTGCTCTTCAGGAGGAATCGGGAAGCCATTGCCGGAAATTACCGGCAATGGCTTTTTTGATCGGTACAGGTGAGGGAGAACTTCGACGGACTCAAGTGGCCCGCAGTCACATGTCCCGCGTTGCTCGGGACAACGTCCGTCTCCGCTCGAAACGCTATTCGTAATAAACAACCCAGACTTAATCTACAAATTAAAGAGGACTACTTGATGGCAAGCGCAGCACCACCCACTCGAAAATTCGGCGGCAAGAGCAAGGCGTCCGGCTTGTTGCTGATCCTTTTCATCGTTGGTCTTTATCTGCTTCAAAACAAGGCAGTGATGCCCTTCGTGGAAGGAGTGGTTCAATCTGACATGTTCGACGCGGATACCAGCGAACTGGAGGGTAAGGATCGCGGCCGTATTGCGTTCACCCAGTGTAATGACTTCATTCAAGAAGATCTGGGTTCGGACAGCGCGATCCAATTCGCCGGCGAAGAATTCAAGTCATGGGAACTGGCGAGCGGACGCTACTTGATCAGCTCGTATGTACTGCAGCAGGACGAGTCCGGTAAGCAGGTACGTAAGACTTACGCCTGCAATGTTCAGTTCAGCGGCGGAGACGACATGGATCACGGGAACTGGAAATTGCTAGGTATGGAACTGCAAGATAATTAGGTGCCCCGGCGCGGCAGCATTCGACGCTTCGGCTCTGCTGCCGCGTCAATACCGGTCCCTTTAGTCCAAACTTCTTGCCAGGCGCGGACTCCGAGCCGCCGAGAAAACACGACCGCCGCTCCTCGCCGTGCTAGCGGAACAATTCAATTGCGAGCCCATCACGCAATTGTTACGATCGCGCGAACGACCGCGACAGATTAGACCTTAGCCCGTCGCGCCGATCCGGTTCCGCTACACCATGGAGGTATGGGCCGAAGATCGGTGGATGACTGAGAGGCTACAGGCCCGAATGTGGTGGTGGGAATGTCGACAGGAGCCACCTTCCGGGCCCGCCATGCAAAAATTACAACAAAAATTGGTCCGATGGATTCGAATCGCGATAGGCGGCCCCCTGGGGTTGCTCGCATGGAGCGTCTCCGGAGCCAGTGCCGTCGCCATCGTGATCTGGGGTCTGAAAACGGTAGCGATTCCGCTGCTGATGATTAAAACCGCTTCCTGGGGAATGTGGGGCCTCGGCGTGCTGAAGGAATCCAAGACCCGGCGTCTGCTGAAGCGCGGATAGGCAGAGTCTGCACACACCCAATCCGGCCTTCTGTCGTTAACGACGATCCTGTATTTCACGCCGTCTGCACCAAACCTTCCGCATGGCTCCCGCTCCTTTCCTTTTCGGCTACCGGAAATTCTGGGCCCATCGATTCGGAACGGCCCGACAGCTTCCCATGACCTCGGAAGAGATGGCGGATCTGGGGTGGGACTCCTGCGACGTGATTCTGATTACCGGCGACGCGTACGTGGACCATCCCAGCTTCGGCATGGCGTTGGTGGGACGTCTCCTTGAGGCCCAGGGATTTCGGGTCGGCATCATTGCGCAGCCGGAGTGGCGTTCTGCGGATGACTTTCGTCGATTGGGTCGGCCGAATCTTTTTTTCGGCGTGACCGGCGGCAACATGGATTCGATGGTGAACCGGTACACATCGGACCGCCGCATCCGTTCCGATGATGCGTACACACCGCATGCGTCGCCCGATCGCCGACCCGACCGCTGCGTCACCGTCTACGCGCACCGCTGCCGCGAAGCCTTCCGGAATGTCCCCATCGTACTCGGCGGAATCGAGGCGAGTCTGCGCCGGGTTGCGCATTACGATTACTGGTCCGACACTGTGCGGAGATCCGTACTTCTAGACGCCAAGGCCGATCTTCTGGTCTACGGGAACGGGGAGCGCCAAGTCGTCGAGATTGCACATCGGCTGGCGCGGGGAGAGCCGATTGAGGCGCTGACCGCCATTCGCGGCACCGCCGTGCTGCGAACCGGGCTGCCGCCCAACATCCAACTGATCGACTCCAGCACGATCGACTCGCCCGGCACCGACGCGATTAAACCCAATCCTTACGAAGACGAGAACACGAGATGTCGGATCGAGCCCCCGGCCGATCCCGCCGAACGTGTCTTTCGGTTCGCACACCGCGGACCTTCTCGACAGCCAAGCGCGATCCGCCTACCGTCGTACGAATCCGTGAAGGACGATGCGACGCTGTATGCGCACGCCTCGAGGGTGCTTCATCTGGAAACCAATCCCTTCAACGCCCGACCGCTGGTGCAGCGGCACGGTCACCGCGAACTCTGGGTCAACCCGCCCGCGCTCCCGCTGGAAACCAAGGAAATGGATGCCGTCTACGACCTGCCCTACAGTCGGCAGCCACACGATTCCTACGGCGACGCGCGGATACCCGCCTTCGAGATGATCCAACACTCGGTGACCATTATGCGGGGCTGCTTCGGGGGCTGCACCTTTTGTTCAATCACGGAGCACGAGGGCAGGATCATCCAGAATCGGTCGGAGGGTTCGATCATCCGAGAAGTCGAAGCGATCCGTGATGCGTCTCCTGTATTTACCGGCGTGATCTCGGATCTCGGAGGCCCCACCGCGAACATGTATCGCCTCGCCTGCAAGAGCCGCGAGATCGAATCCGCATGCCGGCGTCTGTCCTGCGTCTACCCCGGAATCTGCAAGAATCTCAACACCGATCACAGTCCATTGGTTCGGCTGTATCGCCGTGCCCGCGCGGTACCCGGCATCAAAAAGATCCTGATCGCTTCCGGTCTGCGCTACGATCTCGCCGTGACTTCGCCCGATTATGTGCGCGAACTCGCCACCCACCATGTCGGCGGCTACCTGAAAATCGCGCCGGAACATACCGAAGCCGGCCCCCTGTCGAAGATGATGAAACCCGGAATCGGGACCTATGACCATTTCAAGGCACTGTTCGACCGGTTTTCGCGCGAGGCCGGCAAGGAACAGTATCTGGTCCCGTATTTCATCGCGGCCCATCCCGGTACCGGTGACGAGGACATGCTGCAACTGGCGTTGTGGCTGAAGAAAAACGGCTTTCGCGCCGATCAGGTACAAGCCTTCCTGCCTTCACCGATGGCGATCGCAACCGCGA
>JALORT010000378.1 GCA_025458755.1 Methylotetracoccus sp. | reverse complement strand
CTTTGATGAGCATACGCACCCGATTCGCCCCCAGTCCGACCGGTTACCTTCATATCGGCGGCGCGCGTACCGCATTGTTTTCGTGGCTCTATGCCCGCAAACATGGCGGAACGTTCATTCTTCGAATCGAAGATACCGACCTGGAACGCTCGACGGCTGAATCGGTCAACGCGATTCTGGAAGGCATGACCTGGTTGGGGCTCGAATATGACGAGGGTCCGTTTTTTCAGACCAAACGTTTCGACCGCTATGCCGAGGTGCTGCAGCGCCTGCTGCACGAAGGCAAGGCCTACCATTGTTACTGCACCAAGGAGGAACTGGATGCGATGCGTGCGGACCAGATGGCACGCAAGGAAAAACCGCGTTACGACGGGCGCTGCCGCGACCGGCGCGAACCCCGGCCCGGCGTCGAACCCGTCGTTCGCTTCCGCAATCCCGACGATGGCGACGTGGTGATCGATGACTGGGTGCGCGGCCAGGTGGTGGTCGCCAACCAGGAATTGGACGACCTGATCATCGCCCGTTCCGACGGCACGCCGACGTACAACTTCACCGTCGTCGTCGACGACCTCGACATGAACATCACTCACGTGATCCGCGGTGACGATCATCTGAACAATACGCCGCGGCAGATGAATATCCTGGCGGCGCTGGGTGCCCCCGTGCCGAAGTATGCGCATGTCCCGATGATCCTGGGCGCCGACGGCGCGCGACTGTCGAAGCGCCACGGTGCGGTCAGCGTGATGCAGTACCGAGAAGACGGATACCTGCCGGAGGCCGTTCTGAACTACCTGGTGCGATTGGGCTGGTCTCATGGTGACCAGGAAATTTTTTCGATCGACGAGATGATCGAGTATTTCGAGATCACCGACATCAATCATTCCGCATCAAGCTTCAACCCGGAAAAACTGCTTTGGCTCAACCATCATTATCTGATGAACAGCGACCCGGTCCACGTTGCGCATCATCTGCGCTGGCATCTCGGTCAGCTGGAAATCGATCCGACCGAAGGCCCGGACCCGGTCGATGTTGTCAAGGCGCAGCGCGAACGCTGCAAGACTCTCGTTGACATGGCATGGCAGAGCGCATTCTTCTACCGCGAGTTCTCACACTATGACGAGAAGGCCGTAAAAAAGCACTTCAATGCAGAGGCGGCCGAACTGCTGGGAATTCTGCAGCGGAAACTCACGGCAATCGACGATTGGGACAAGCAGACAATCCATGGCCAAGTGCTTCAAACAGCCGAGGAAAGGGCCGTCAAGCTCGGCAGCGTAGCACAGCCGTTACGCCTGGCACTGACCGGCACGACCGTGTCCCCGCCGATCGATGTGACCGTCGAACTACTGGGGCGGGAGAAAACCCAGTCACGCCTTGCGCGCGCTCGGACCTACATGGCCAAATTAGGCTTGGACAGCCAGACCCGGACTAGACAGGGCGCGCTCGGGTCCCTATAATTCGCGCTCTGCCAACGTGGGGCCATAGCTCAGCTGGGAGAGCGCAACAATGGCATTGTTGAGGTCGCGAGTTCGATCCTCGCTGGCTCCACCAAATCACGGCATGTAGCACCATCTACGTCCCCATCGTCTAGAGGCCTAGGACACCGCCCTTTCACGGCGGCGACGGGGGTTCGACTCCCCCTGGGGACGCCATATAAAACAAGTGGTTATTGCCACACACGCCGGCCCGATTAGCGGTTTAGGCAAAATTTAGGGTAAATCCAAGTTTACAGAGGCGGCGATTAGCTGCTTGACTCCATCCAGACATGGGCCAAACCGTCTTCAAGATCGCCGTTCTTCTCGCTTTACCGCTTTCACTTTCGGCCTGTAACACCTGGGCAGGCTTCGGCAAGGATCTACAACACCTCGGCAAGAGTATCGAGGGTCGGGCGAAAGAATCGCCGGCTACCGATAAATAATCACCTTCAGGCATGGCCCGGTTGTGCTGCGACCGAACGAGCCAGTCCGCCGGGTTCCCCAAGTCCCCGGCCCGCCGCATCAACTCCATGTTATCTGGCTCCCGATCCGCGACAGACACCAGCCGCGTGTCCGGCAACCCGGCAGCCCATTCCGCCACCCGTTCGTAGCCTTCGGTCCAACGTCGGGTCTCCGACAGACCACCCTGCTTCACGTCGGCCTACCTCGACTCCCCGCGCCCACATCCAGACATCCAATACCCCCAAGGGCTCGCGCTCGGCTGAGACGGCATACGCCGGGTGCACGTACATCCTGCGCTGAGCCTCGTAACTCAACGGTCGAAGACCGCTGATGGTTTGCCCATTGAAATCCAGCTCCGTGGTGTCCTGCAGGGCACAACACCACCCGCTGCGGCCGCATCCGCGGCAGGGTGCATGCCGTATGCGGCGCCAACAGCTCCCGCCCGTCCATGTCTTGGCCGAAAAATCGATACACCACCTGCGTCTCCGCCCAGCCGTTACACGCCCCCGGAGTGCTCGCCAGCGTCTTTTCCGGCAACCGCTCCGTCAGCAACACCGCCCCGCCGGCCCAACCGCTTGTCTCCCAAATCGATGCCTTGAACGAATAGCACCCAGATTTGCTTGTCGCCGGAAAAGGCACACACTGGGTGTGTAGTTATGGGAGACGATCATGGGTGCAAAACGGGAGGGACTTTTGTCCAGGGTTTGGCGGGCACTGTTCGGTCGCAAACCCGATTCGGTGGTTGATGAATCGAGCGCATCGGCGGACCCGGGATCGCCACGGGTCGCACCGGAGCTGATCATGACGCAGGAGGCGTCCTCCCCTGCCCACATTCCAACCGAACATGCGGTACCTTCTTCCGCCGGCCGCGACCGTGCCGTCCGTGTGTTCGTGTCCTCGACCTTCCGCGACAGGGTGGAGGACCGCAATGCCTTGATGGCGCAGGTCTGGCCGGCGCTGCGGAAACTCTGCCGGGAATGGTCGGTGGAGTTCGTCGAAGTGGACCTGCGCTGGGGTATCACCGAGGAAATGAGCCAGCGGGCGGAGACGCTCCGTCATTGCCCGGCCGAGATCAAACGCTGCCGGCCCTATTTCATCGGTCTCCTGGGCGAACGCAACGGCTGGGTGCCGGGACCGGACAGCTACTCCGAAGCCCTGCTGCAGGAAGAACGCTGGCTGGAACAGGAGATCGCCCGGCACAGCGTCACTGAACTGGAAATGCTGCACGGCGTGTTGAACGATCCCGCCATGGCGGGCCGGGCGTTCTTCTACTTCCGCGACCCGGCCTACGCCGAATCAAAAGGCACCGCTGACTACCAGCCGGAAGACGAAGC
>JALORT010000036.1 GCA_025458755.1 Methylotetracoccus sp. | reverse complement strand
ATGCCAACGGTTGAGTCATGGAGCGTATCGTCGAAGGAGTACACCGAGCTGCCTCTGTCTTACGCGGTGGGAGCTAACCATCGCGGAACCAAGATAACAAGGACCACAGGGAAGGCGAGCGCCAGCGAGCGGTGCGCGGCGACCCCCGCGGAGGCCTAGGCCCGGATGTTTTGGCGCAGTCTGCGGCGGTAGCGCAGGCGGAGACAAATAGAAGGGACCCGACAGCCCGTTAAGTCATGGGTGGCAGCGACAAGCAGCGTGCGCGGTACGGAGCCGTCGCGGACGCCGGACGGCTCGGGCCGGGTTGCCGTGCGACGGGTCGGCCGGTCCCCTCGTGCCAAGGGCTCCCGTCGTCCTGCCCGACGCTCGCACCGCCGACACCCCGACCGCAGCACACGTCCGCTGCCTCTGGGCGGTCCTGATCGCCCGGATCTACGCCATCCTTCCGCTGCTCTGCCCGGTCTGTGGCAGCCCGATGCGGCTTATCTCCGCCGTCACCCAGCCGGAACCGGTGCGGGCGCAGCCCCCTCCAGTTCGGTGAGCCGACCACTCCGCCGCCGATTCCCCCTGGGCGTTCCCCGCCCCTGTGGGACACCGTCGACTGGGACGAAACCCCCAGCCACGACCCCGAAGCCAGCGAACCGGCGCCGGAGTTCGCGTTCGATCAAACGGTGCTGGTAGCTAGCCGGCTCCCGACGCCGACTTCCCGTCGAGTCTGGCGCAGACCCCCTTGCGCCGCCCGCTCTCCGAACCAGCCCAGAGGCTGGGTGGCACGCCTTCCGACGACCCCCTTCCCACGTCCGGCGCCCGCTTCTGCGCCTTTCCTGATCGTGCTCGCTTGTTGACAAGGCAAAAAGCGGGCACATCCTCTCCCCCACTGGGCGGCAACGCCCATTGAATTTCATTTCTTACCCTTTTTTCCCCAATGGGCGGCAGCGCCCATTGAAGTTCCGATCCTTTATACATCGCATCGCCGGTGAGCAGGCGGCCCGCGTCCGCCCGATCAGAGACTGCCTTCGCAGCTGTTGAGCATTCCGCGTGCCGGGCTCCCGATGCCGGCATCGCCGAAGCCGACCGGCGACTTCAGCCAATGCATGCCAACTTCGCAGGGCCCCTCGGACGGATTCTTCAGAAGCCCGCCCCGATGAAACCGCCGACCTGGTAGTACGACGCCTTCACACCGTCCATTTCATTGGCCACCCAATCGTAACGCCCGTCCATCCCAAAGAACAGGTTGTCCCAAATCCTGTAGTCGAAACCAAGACCGAACATTACGCCCGGCGCGACGAAGGTATTGGAATCGGAAGGAGGGCTGATGATGTTGAACGCCATCCCCGCGGGAATGATCCATGGACGGAAATCGCTGCCTTTGAAAAACTTTATTTTCGGTGAAGCTGATATGGTCCATTGACTGAGCGTCACACCACGCAAATGTCTCCGATACGGATTCAGACCCAACTCAGCCGCCATGTAGGGAACAGCGGAAATGGCGCCCCGATCACCGATCGCGGTGAAGCCGCCGTCGTGAGAATCCCAGCGTTTCCAGTCGAACATGAGTTCCGCCATGAATTCCGTTTCGTCCATCAACCCGAACAGGTCGTCGGAGACGCTCAAATCGACTCCTGCGCCGAAATAAACGCCATCCCGTTCCTTGTTTTGTGGTCTTCGATTGTTGTCACGCGCATAAGCATCCGTGTAAAGCTGGTTGGCGCGGCTGTTGACCATGGCGGGATAGCCTCCGCGAAAGAAGACCATGTGCTTCTTTTCTTTGTCGTCTGCTGCCCGTTCCTGTGTCAAAGCGGCCTGCTTGGCTGCGTCCCTTTCCGCCGCGGCTTGGGCCTGGAATTGAGTCTGGGTTTCGGCTTCTGCCTTCACTTTGGCCAGTTCGGCGCGGAGGTCCTGCATTTGGGTTTCCATGCGCCTCCGATCCGCCTCCATCTGCTTCCAGGCCGTTTCCATTTCCCGCAGCCGAACCTCGAGCGAAGCCGTGGAGGACGCTGCGGCGGCGGTGACCGTCTCACTGGCCTCGGCCGTCGCTGACAGATCCATGGCTACCGCAGTTATGGTCACGGTGGCCGCTACACAGGTGCTTTTCTTAACAAGCGTGATGGCTTTCATCCTCCCTCCCGTTGATGTTCGATGTCACTGACCTTCAGTAAGGAATCGCTGAAATCTCCACATTGCCGCAGCACGGGCACCTCGATGGCTCATCGCTCCCTCAGCAGCCATCCACGGAGTAGCGCCCAGATATAGTCCGAGCTCTCGCGGATCGGGCGCAGCAGTCGACTGCCAGTGCACGCGGAGCGAGGAGCGCCCTGCAGTGGCCCGCCTGCGCACGCAGGCACCCCTGCGCGCGTAGAGTCAATCACACCTACACCTCTATTGCAACGCAGCATTTTGCTCGGAAATTCAGCGCGGAACTGCCGTCAGCGCGAGAGGAATGCGGACGAAACCACGCGATCAGCCCGTCACCCCGGCGCGTGCCCTGAAACGGGGCAGCGTGGTTCGCCTCCGAGCCAGCCACCCTCGACCCGGCGGGTGTACGGACGCGGGCACCGGGGGCTCACTTACCGTGTCTTCGGTCGCACCGCGCGTCGTTACGCCTGGTTGACTTGGTCAGACTTTGAGTGACAGAGGAAGACGGCGAAGGCGCTGGCCGGTGGCCACACTCAGGTGGTTCGCGACCGCCGGAGCGATCACCGGCGTTCCCGGTTCCCCGACGCCAGTCGGCTTGTCGGAACTTGGCACGATGTACACCTCGACGTTCGGCATCTCAGCTATGCTGAGAACCCGGTAGTCATGGAGGTTCGACTGACCTGCGGCATTCTCGCCCACGGTTTTGCCCGGGCGCGCCGCGCGAACAGTAGCCATGACTTCCTGGTCGCTTTCGCCTGTAAGGGGCGGGGCGTCTGCCCGTCGTGCACCACTCGCCGCATGGCCGAGACCGCGGCGCACTTGGTGGACCTCGTCCTTGCCCAAGTACCGGTGCGGCAATGGGTGCTGGCGCTGCCGAAGCGGCTGCGCCAGCACCATACCCCTCTGGTCAACCCGGTGCTGCGGATCTTCCTCGCCGAGGTCGAGGCGGCGCTGCGCTCCTGTAGTCACGATGCCCCCGACGGGGCGCGTTTCGGAGCGGTGACGCTGATGCGCGCCATCCGTGGCGCGCCCCCTTCGGGCGCACTGCGTACGTCCCATTTTGCTCCGGGCAAAATGGTCGTCCACCGCTTCGTTTCGGCGCTGAACGCCAACCTGCATTTCCATTGCTGCGTGATCGATGGGGTGTTCAGCGAGGCCGACGAAGGGGTACGGTTCCATCCGGCGTGCCTGACCGACCGTGCCCTGGCCAAGGGCAGCGGCAGACCCGCCGACGTACTCAAGCTGTTCCAGCGCCGTGAGTTGCTGCCGGCGGAAGCAGTGGAAACCATGCAGGCTTGGGAACACCTGGGAAGCGATCGACCTACTCATGCGCGCACCACATTTCTATCCCGACTCCTTTCTTTGAGAGGTTTTACGTTCACGGTGAGTTTGTCCAACCGCCGGAATGCTGAAGCCGGCCGCCGGCCTTCGACGAGTGCAGGCCGAACAGACAGAACGCACACCTTCCGCAGAAACGCACGTCCGGGTTATTGGTATATTTCAGTACGCACGATCGGCTGCTGCGACTTCCTGTTGTCCGAAGGTTCGGGCGCCGCGAACTTCCGGGTGCTGCCCTTATATCTGTCCCGATACAGTGGGTTTTGGTCCGGAGATCGATGGAGCGTGTTCGCAGTCGTTCCTTAACAACAGGCGGGCGGCAGCCGATAATGCACGCATTCCGTATTCGCGCCGCGACCGAACATTTCACCTCCATGACCAGGCAAAAGCCGAATCCCCAACAGCACCTTGCCATTCCGCCTTGGCATCTCCTAGAGCCCTGGCAGACGACTGCCTGGCTGCGCGTCGATCCCGACAAGGGGCTGAGTCATGAAGAGGCGCAGGAACGCCTCGAGGTTTTTGGCCCGAATGCCATTCGCGAAGAGCGGCGGCGTGGTCCGATCCGGATGTTTTTCGGGCAATTCGCCGATTTCATGATCGTGGTGTTGATCCTGGCCGGCCTGGTGTCAGGACTGATCGGCGATCTGACCGATACCATCGCCATCCTCGTCATTGTCGTGCTGAATGCGCTGATCGGCTTTGTCCAGGAATTCCGCGCGGAACGGGCGGTAGCCGCACTCCAGCGCATGGCCAGTCCGACCGCCCGTGTGGTGCGGAACGGACAAACTCAAACCGTCACTTCACATGAACTGGTTCCAGGAGATGCTGTCCTTCTCGAGGCCGGCAATATCGTCCCGGCCGATCTCAAGTTGCTGGACGTCGCGCGGCTCAAGGTGGAGGAGGCCGCGCTGACCGGCGAATCCCAGCCGGTCGAGAAATCCCGGGATGTGATCCGTAAGCTGGAATCGCCGCTCGGCGATCGCACGAATATGGCCTATAAGGGCACCATCGCGACCTACGGCCGGGCGCTCGGCATCGTCATCGCGACCGGTATGGAGACCGAAATCGGCAAGATCGCGCAAATGCTGCGCCGGGAAAAGGAGGGGAAGACTCCGCTGCAGCTACGCCTGGCTCGCTTCGGCAAACGCCTGGCGCTGTTGGTATTGGCCGTCTGCGCCATAGTTTTCGCAGTGGGCCTGCTGCGGGGCGAACCCCCGATGCTGATGTTCCTGACCGCCATCAGCCTGGCCGTGGCTGCGATCCCGGAGGCCTTACCCGCCGTGGCGACGATCTCGCTGGCACTCGGGGCGCGCCGCATGGTTCGGAAGAAGGCGCTGATTCGCCGCTTGCCCGCGGTGGAAACCTTGGGGTCGGTGACCTTCATCTGCTCCGACAAGACCGGCACCCTGACGCAGAACCGCATGCGCGCCGAAGCCTTCTATTTCCGAGCCCACCGGTTTGCCGCAGTCACTCCTGATTTTCCATCTCGGCTGCTGCGGGCGCTCGCCCTGAACAACGACGCGCATCCGGAGGAAGGCGAGCATCTGCTGGGCGATCCGACGGAGATCGCCTTGTATGAAGCCGCCCGCGCTGCGGGCTATGAAGGCGCAAATCTGGTCAAGGAGTTCCCGCGTCTGGATGAAATCCCCTTCGATTCCGAGCGTAAGCTCATGACGACCCTGCACCGGGAACACGCCGAGATCATCGCTTATGCCAAAGGCGCACCCGAGAGCGTGCTGCCCCGATGCGTGAGTCAATGGGCCGGCGAGGCGACGGAACCGCTCGACGGCGATGCAATCCTGGCGGTCGCAGAGCGGATGGCCGAAGAGGGGCTGCGGGTGCTGGCACTGGGATTCCGTTCCTTCGCCGAGCCGCCGTCCATGCGCAGCCCCGATGAGATTGAAAGGGACCTGTGTTTCCTGGGACTGGTCGGCCTGATGGACCCGCCGCGCCCCGAGGCGGAAGAGGCGGTGAGATTGTGCAAAAGCGCAGGGATTGTGCCGGTCATGATTACCGGCGATCATCCGGCGACCGCCAAGGCCATCGCCATGCGGCTGGGAATCGCCGCTGCTCACGACGAAGTGCTGACGGGTCAGCAGCTGGCGCGTCTAAGCCTCCCGGAATTCGAGAAGAAAGTCGAGGAAATCCGGGTCTATGCCCGCGTGGCGCCGGAGCAGAAGATCAAGATCGTCCGGGCGCTTCAGGACAAAGGCGACTTTGTGGCGATGACCGGGGACGGCGTCAACGATGCGCCGGCCCTGCGTTCCGCCAACATCGGCGTAGCCATGGGCACGATCGGTACCGACGTGGCGCGGGAAGCCTCGCACATGGTGTTGTTGGACGACAATTTCGCCACAATCGTCGCCGCGGTCCGCGAGGGGCGGCGCATTTTCGACAATATCCGCAAATTCATCAAATACACCATGACCAGCAACTCGGCGGAGATCTGGACGCTGTTTCTGGCCCCGTTCCTCGGTCTGCCGATTCCCTTGCTGCCGATCCATATCCTGTGGATCAACCTGGTCACCGACGGACTACCGGGTCTGGCTCTGGCGGTCGAACCCGAGGAACGCGGCGTCATGCAGCGGCCGCCGCGCGCGCCGCAGGAAAGCATCTTTGCGCACGGAATGTGGCAGCACATTCTCTGGATCGGCCTGCTGATGGGCGGTGTTTCGCTGTTTGCGCAGGGTTGGGCGTATTTCACCGGCTCGGCTCATTGGCAGAGCATGGTCTTCACCGTGCTGACCCTGTCGCAAATGGGGCATGTGCTGGCCATCCGTTCGGAACGGGATTCGCTGTTCACCCAAGGGCTGTTCTCCAACTTGGCGCTGTTGGGTGCAACGCTCCTGACCTTCGCGCTGCAGATCGCGGTGTTGTATCTGCCGGTGCTGCAGCCCATCTTCAAGACCGAGGCCTTGAGTCTCGAAGAGTTGCTGGTCTGTCTCACGCTTTCGTCGGTCGTCTTTTTTGTGGTGGAAGCCGAAAAGTGGCTGCGCCGGCGCGGTTGGATTTACCGGGATGAGGCGTGATGACGGCACCGCGGGTTCCATCCATGGTCACCGGGTTCATGAGCGAGCGCCTCTGCGTCGTCCAGACGCCGCTCGAATGCAATTCCGAAATGGGGCGCTTGCCGGTTCCGCGGATCTTTACGCAGAAATGTGCCCGGGAGGGTGAGGCCACAAATTTTACTGTGGCAGCATGGAGGATCCCCTGGCCCCAACACCATTCGACCGGGATCTGTACGATGGGGCGCGGCGAGCCCGCGTCCGGCGAACCCCGACTAACCTGTGGCAACCGGAGAGGCATGGAAAGGTCCGGGTGAGCCCGCAGCCGCGTGACCGATTCCTTGCAATAGGCCGGCCACCACGGTGGCGATTGGTCCCGAGATATCCAGATGCTGCGAGGCCGCGTACATAGACGCCACGGTCCCCAACGAGACGAGCAGACTGGTGCAGTAGGCGTTTGATCGGAGCATCAGTTAATGGAGGACCAGCCAGCCACGCCCATGGTCGCTCCGCCCAAGACCTCTCGCACGAAAATGGAGCCGGCGTCGGCCAGACTGGCGTGCCCGCCACTGATCGCCGTGCCGGCGAAGATGGTGAAGAAGAGGACGGCTACGCCGTCATTCAACAGGGATTCGCCATCGACCACCGTCTCCAGTGGCTTGGGCAGGCCAATCGTCGAGAGGATCGCCAGCGCGGCCACCGGATCGGTGGCCGCGATCAGTGCCCCGAACAGCAGCGCCTGGGACAGAGTCACCACAATGCCGAAGGCTGAAAGGCCGCCATAGACCAATACGCCGGTGAACAGACACGCCGCTGCCGTGCCCGCGAAGGCCAACCAAAGCACCAGCCATCGTTGCCCGCGAAGCGCCACCCAACTGACTCGTGTGCTGCCGCGAAACAGCAAGAAGCAGAGCACGCCCTTGAGCAGGGTATCATTCAGGTTGAATGACTGGGTAAGTTGCTGCAACAGGCCGACAGCCCCGGAAGGGACGAAGAGTTCCAGGACCCGCAGCCCCCCGGTGGTCAGGCAGGCCAACAGCAACAGGCCGATGTCGTGCTGAAAGCGGAGATAGCGTTCGTTAACGAAACTCAGGATGACGGCGATGCCGAATAGGCATGCCACTGCCGTAAAGGTATCCAAAGGCCCTCCTTCGACTTGACCCGCCCGCACACGTGATCCCGTTCCTCTATGAGTCGCCCATCGGTTTCTTTGCGGCGGGGGGGAGGCACTGTGTCAGAGGCTCTACTGCCGTCTCGGGCAACACCGCAAGCACCGCGCCGGGTTGTCGAGCGAATGTCTGGAGCGCGGCGACTCGCGCCTCGGGTAGCGCGATACAGCCAGCGGTGCCGCTGGTCGGACTCTTCCAAACGTGAATGAAAATGCACGATCCGGCGCGCGTCGCCGTATCGGTGGGATAGCGGACGACAAGCCCGCGCCGATAGAGGGGGCCGGCGTGCATCGATTCCACGCTCACTCGTTGACTGACGTTGTGGTGCGAGGTGATGGTGTTGTAGGCGCTGGAAGTGGGGTCGTCGACGCACACGGTGTCGGGCTTGAGCTGCAGGTAACGCGGGAGCGCCGACGGGGCAAAGCCAAAAGGCGGTCCGAACGCGAAGATGCCGGCCGGTGTCCGCTTGTCGCCTTCCCGTTTCACCGCATCGCCTGGGCCCCCGAGGTGATGAAATCCATGGCCCCACGCGGCGCCGTTGACTCCGAGGACTGCCGGTTCAGCGGGCTGCAGAAGTCGCCAAGCACCACCCGCGTGCGCGCGCTCGAACAAGCGCAGCGCCGCGGTCGACGAAGACATCGTGCCGAACGTGACGAGCACCAAGCGGCGTGTATTCTCCAGCAGGGCCGGACAGTTCTGGGCATGCAGTGCCGATGGTATGAAGAATGCCCAAGAGGTCATCAGAACAGAGAACAGGCGCATCGCAATTCGTCTCCGTGCCAAATCTCAGGCTGCCGACTCAGCCTCACGCCAAGCGACGTCAACCAGGGATGATGCAAAAAGTCGCTGGGCGACTACGCCCATACCGCACAGAGGATGCGTTTTGGGGCCCGTTCCTGTCAACGATGTGGCGCGGACCTCGGCCGAGACACCGCGGATCGCCGGCTCACCGGTACGCTGCATGGCACACCGGAAGGTGGCAGTGCGACGTCGGCGGTGTGACCCGAGTGCCGTCGAAACGGCCACTCGTGAAGATCAGCGTCAGGGGGTGGTCAATGCCAGCAATGTCGTTGATGGAACCGTGCGAGCCCGTCGCGCGTCCGCCCCGGACGACGTCATGGGTACCAGCGCCGCCCTGCCAACCGTTGGAGAGTTCAATCAAGGGGCGCTGCATGGCGGGCAGCCGCCAGCAGAGTTTCCCGGTCAGCGCTTCCGCCGAGGCACGCTGTCACAATCTCCGGCGAGAGTTGCGCCAGCCGAATGATGCGGCTCACCCGTCCCACGTCCATTCCCTCCGCCGCTGCAATCTCCGTCAGGGACCAGGGCCGGCTAAAGGGTGAACCTCCCGTCATCGAGTAGTTGCTGCCAATAGTGAGAGAGCCCCACCGCGCGGAGCAGGGGAGAGTGTTGATCGCGTTTTCGTTGTTCGTTGCCCGTTCGAACCTCGTCCTGAAACGCCGTCGGCGCCTCGATCGGCGTGATGACTTCCCCGGGCCCGGCGCTTCACCAAGGTCCAGGGGATAAAAGTCTCGAACCGAACGCCGCCGGCGGGGGAGGGGATGTGGGTGGTGACGACCTTCCCAGTGACCCGTCCTCGCTTGGGTTTAGCCATCGTCGGCTTCCTCGCGGAATCGCGCCAACCGTTCGCGTTGCGCCGACCACTCGACCGGCAGGGGATGCCGCTGCAGCCAGCGCAGCGTCAAGGAAGGCGGCTGTCGTCCTGCCATAATGAGCGCAATGAGGTCCGGCGCCAGCAGACTTAGCTTCCGGACGCAGCATGCCGGTCAGTTGCGAGGTGGACTGATACACCAACAACGCGGCAAACAGCAGGACCCAACCACCGAACAGAAATTTGAACCGCCCGCTGAACGCCGGTGCCTGGCGGACCAGCATCCTTCTCGCCGTCGTCACCAGGAGCAAGACAAAGGCGCCATGGATGACGGTTCTGAGGGTTGGCCAGGCCGCTGCACCCTCGATCCATTCCGGAAGGTTCACGGCGCCCTGTCCTTCATTCTTGGTGGGATGGGTCGACCGCTTCATGACCCGTGATGAACTGCAACGTCGGGTACGTCGGCTCGATGCCCTGGTTGGATCTCCGGGATGACCAGCCCGTGGGATCGTCGAGCCCATGGCAAAATTTATCGGCACTTCCCGTTTTCGGCGGCGAGCTCATCCTTGTGGTCGGGATTCCAACGGGCGGTTAGTGGACTGGACGCCGCCGGTGGAAACGCGAGGCGAAGGGCATCTTGATGAACGACTTCGACCGCCAACTGGACATTTCCCCGGCGTACTGGTCCCGCATCGAACGGGAGATGGAAAAA
>JALORT010000035.1 GCA_025458755.1 Methylotetracoccus sp. | reverse complement strand
CCGCGTCCAAATTCTGCTGTGCAGCCACTGCGATCGGGGCCCGATCCATATCTATATTGCGGTGATGGGTGTTCGCAGGTGGCGCGTCGCCGCTCGGTGCAGGAGGCCGGCCGGCGTTATCAACGCAGTCGTCGGGGTCGCTTCGTCCACGCCGAACGGTCCCGCCGTCATCGCCTGCGCTGCAAGAACGTGCCGCATCGCCTGCAGATGTTCGTCAACCAAGACCTGGCCGTAACAACCAGGCCATTCCGGGCAGCCGAGCCCGGCGCTGGAAACGCAGGAGTTAACTCCAATTTGACAACGCCGCGGGACGAGAGCAGTCTTTGACCTGCAATTCACTATGAATCGCATGGGATTTGGCATCCCTTGCCCGCAGAGGGCGCCGTTCCCATGGCGTCAAGCACGGTCAGTGACCATATTGATTAGCCATGAACCTCAGCCACGCCGGTTTGCCGCAAGGAACACGTCAGCGTTTCGCCAGCGTCGTCGCGCGGGCGGTTGAAGGTCACACGGAGATCGAAACGCCGGTTAACGCGACGCTGGACTTCGGCCCAATAGCTGGGTGCCTGCTTGCCGGGCTCCAAGGCATTATAGGGGCCTTGGCTGGCAACCTTCATGTTGCCCAAGACGGCGTTGACCCATCGGCACTAAGGGTGTTCACGCGCTTGCCGCCGGAAACTGACGATGATTCGGCGATCACACGGGACGCGACCTTGGACTGTGTGGAAGCCGCTCACGCTATCCGATATGAATACCGTCGAAGCCGACACCAAACACGGAGCCCACAGAATCTAAGCCAGGTGCCTGATGGCCGCATACATGGCTTTTGTGAGCGGCAGCTCAACTACTTCGCGCTGGTTGCACTGCGATCGCGAACGAGATCTTGTTCTCCCACCCCGACTGCGCCCGAGCGCTGGCCGAGCAGCGGCGCGACCTCAACCTGCGCTGCACGCACGGAGCACAAGGAAACCGAGCGAAGCGAACAAGTGCGGCGTCCCCCGCACAGTCACTGCCCCGCCTGCTTCGCCGGTTTCTGCGGCTATAGCGCGAGTGCCGGTGAAATGGGAGTTATAAGAGAATGAGAGCGGAGCGACAGGCCGTCAAGCTCAAGGTGCAAGCGGCGGCCGAACGCGGGGGGTACAAATTGGTGCAGCCTCGGAACGGCGCGGGCCGCCGCAGGCTGCACAGCGACAGCTGCTTCGCCACCGCATCTTCGCCAATGTGCCCGCGATCCAAGACATGAAACGTCGGTCGCCGCTCAATCTACTGGCTAACGAAGTTAATCATAGTGACTTTTTCGAGGTGATCATAAAGAGACTTTTTCAGGTATCCGCATACTGAGTTGACTTCAATGACAAAGACATCGCTTTCTAGCGCGTTGGCCAATTTATACGATTTCTGTTTGCAGCTAGCCGGTCAGCGTGCCAAGAATACGGAGACAATAACATGAATACTCATTCGAAATTAGCTTCAACTGCATTTGGGTTAGTGTCACTTTTAACCCTAAGCCAAGCCAATGCTGACATTATAGGAGCTCGCTGGACCAGCGCGTGCTCCGATGACGTATTTTTCACTCTCGATTTACAGCCAGTACCCTATTTGGAACCGCTGTTCGTCTATACCTTAAATGGTATGGTTACGATCCCAGCAAGTACACCGTCGGGATTTGCCCGCTATCCAATCCAGGGAGGTGTTACTTACGACATTCTAGCCACCCCAGTTCCCCAGTTTAGGGTATCACTCTTCTATAGCAATGCTGCGACTGGAGCATCTTTCGCGTATGCTGCGAACTTGATCCCGCCCAGTCTCCGGGGCACAGGTTCCCTCCTGATCACCTCCGGTCGGGGCATAGGAAGTTGTGGCGGTCAGTTGGAGGTTGTTGCACCCGAGACGATGGAATAAATTACCGGCATTTAACTAGAAAAGCCGCACTAACCCGGATAGAACGAAAACCGGACACCTCCGCCATGGTTGGTGCGGTTCTCACATTATCGCCACGCCCCGACGGAAAGCCGATGGGCTGCTATTTGAGGATGAGAGAACCCTGTACCATCTCTCCTAGCTGTTCGTTTTTATTTGGTTATATCGCCATTTTTTGCAAAGCCTGACAGGACTTTCCAGTCTCGCGAGCACCAAATTTGGCGACACACTTTGTGTCAGTACCCCGCAGAGTCCGTACCCGTACCGCCTCGCACTCCCGTTCGGCCGCTGGTCCCCCATGAACTCGACGGCCCGTCGGACCCCTTTCGCTTCTATTTTCGCTGGCACCAGTGCTATGGGCGCAGATGCCGACCAAAAAGGCTGGAGCTGAAAGCGAGTCGCCGGGCTCCGAGACAAGCCGGTGGGGTTCATCCTGATGCCCAACGGCCTCTCCGCTGGCGACGGTTTACTGCCTTCGGCACCCGCGCCGTCCCCGTCACTCGCGTCCGCCCCCCGGCGGGGCGGGCTCTCAGATGACTCGACGCCCCGTCGGGATGCCTTGCAGGTTTCCTCAGTCGGAAACTCGCCCGGCCCTGCGGCTTCGCGGGGGCACGCGAAACTCGCTCGCTCTTGCATCGCTTCCTGTTTCGTACGAAACGTTCCTTAACTCGGAAGTAAGCGCTTTACTCAGGGGAACATGAAAAATCTGATGGATCGGGTACTGGGGGCCATCTTTTTACTCGTAAGTCTTCCGCTGTTGGTCGTTTGCGCCTATCTGGTCAAGCGTGAATCCCCCGGACCCACACTTTTCACCCAACAGCGCATCGGAAAACTTGGAAAACCATTCACAATTTATAAGTTTCGGACGATGCGACCGGCAGCGGAGAACGGTGATGCCGAAGCGGAGGGATGGCATCAGCAGCAGGAAGCGCGTATCACCGATCTCGGCCGTTTCTTGCGTCGAACCCATCTCGACGAATTACCGCAGCTGATCAACGTGGTGCTGGGAGAGATGAGCCTGGTCGGCCCCCGACCGGAGATGGAAGTATTCATCAAGGCCTGCGAGCACAAAATACCGTTTTAAAGACTTCGTCTCGACGTGAAACCAAGCATGACCGGGTGGGCGCAGGTGGCGTTCCGCCATACCTCGACTCTGCATGCTTATAGGGAGAAGTTTGAATACGAACTCTATTATCTCATTAATCTCTCGCTGCAGTTCGACCTTGAAATCCTTGCAAGAACTGTATGTGCAGTGTTTTTCAAGCCGAGTCGATAAGTGAAAAAGTGGGATTAAACAACCATCATTCGCCATGGGAAGGAAGTCTCGCAAGTACGCCAGTATAAGAGGCGAAAGACTCAGTCGTGCGATCGTTTCGCAGAGTAGTTTTGGATTGGGGTCTCAGCAAGACTCAGCCGCGCTCAAAAGCGGCGGCCACGCTCCGAACTTGAAGTTCACAAGATTCGGTTTGCGTCCGCAGGCCAATACCGTCACGCTCTACCTCCTGACCTTCGACCTGCCGCGGGATCAGGGGGATTCTCGGTCGGGAACACCAGACGTTTTCAGACTGTAAAAATTGTCGGATCGATCCAGTGCGGACCCCGGAACACATTCGGACCGTCGGGTACAGCTGATCCTCCGCCTGTTGCAGGCGCTATCGGGCGGGTTGTCCGCGCCGTTTCGCGGTCGCTTGGCCTCATGCGAAACCGGATGAAATGGCGGTGTAAGCCGGTTCGAAACCGCCGAGCTTCGACACGCCCCGCCAGGAACAAGGGTTCCCATCCCCGTTATGGCGGCGAAGCATTCAGCATTCCGACTGCCAACGGTATACTATGGACCTCGCGGAAACGGCAGGCATCAGGCTTGGGCGACCCGAACGGTACTTGCATGGGCAGCGCCGCGGAAGCGGTTCCAGGGTGCGGCTGAACTTAAGATATCCGGCCTGATCAGGTCGGGGTGCGGAGGATTAGCAGCGACCAGGGCGCTCCTCGGCAGCAGTCCGGCGCGCTGCATGTCCAGTGGGCGCTTCGCGGGCTGTGACATCCCGCCTGACGGGTTGCCCCCCTCCACATTGATGATGACAACAATCAGGACAACACCACAGTGAGTACCCCGGCACGAATCCTCTTGATCGGTCTCATTGTTCTGATCGGCCCCCGAGGCTTTGCAGAGTCGGCGAAGCAGAGCCCGCCGCCGGAGACCCCGCCGCCGCCCGCGCCCGCCGCCAAGCCTTTCGAGTTCGCCGACGTTATCGCAAGGGCGAAGGAACTGGCGGAAAAGCCGTATGCCCGAGACGATGGCGGCATGCCCGAGTGGCTCAGCAAGCTCGACTACGATCGCTACCGCGAAATTGACTTCAAACCTGAGAAAGCCCTGTGGCGCGACGAGGGCTTGCCGTTCCAGATCCAGCTTCTGCACCGCGGATTCCTGTTCCGCGACCGGCTGTCGATCAACATTGTCGATCACGGCAGCGCCACCAGGCTCGCCTACTCCCCCGAATTGTTCGACTACGGGACGAACACCTTACCGTCCCCGCTGCCCCCGGAACTCGGTTTTGCCGGTCTCAGGCTGCACTACCCGCTGCGCCGGGACGGCGTGTACGATGATTTCGTGGTCTTTCTGGGCGCCAGCTACTTCCGCGCGGCGGGTCTTGGCCAATCCTACGGTTTGTCGGCGCGGGGTCTGGCCATCGACACCGGACTGCCGAAGGCGGAGGAGTTCCCTATCTTCCGGGAGTTCTGGATTGAAAAGCCGGGTAAAGACGGCTCCGTGCTGACCCTTTACGCTGTGCTCGACAGCACGAGCGTCGCCGGGGCTTACCGATTTGACATTCAGCCCGGCTACGATCTAACGGTGGAGGTCACCAACCGCCTGTTCTTCCGCCGGCCGGTCGAGCGAATAGGGATCGCGCCACTGACCAGCATGTTCTTTCACGGCGAGAACACCGACCGGTTTACCGACGATTTTCGGCCTGAGGTGCATGATTCCGACGGTCTGTTGATGGGCCGCAGCAATGGTGAATGGGTTTGGCGGCCGCTAAACAATCCACGGCAGCTCCGAATCAGCGTCTTCCGAGAGAACAGCCCGGTCGGTTTCGGCCTGCTGCAGCGGGATCGCAACCCCGATCATTATCAGGATTTCGATTCTACCTACCACCTCCGGCCCAATGCTTGGGTGGAGACCCTGGGAGCTTGGGGACAAGGCGCCATCTACCTGATCGAGATCCCGAGCGACGCGGAAAAATACGACAACATCGTGTCGTTCTGGGTCCCCGACCAACCCGTTAAGGCGGGGGTCGAACTCGGCTTCAATTACCGCTTACATTTCATGCTTGATGAATACATGGTGCCGCGAGGTGGCAGAGTCGTGGCGACGCGCGCAGGGGCCAGTCCCCTACGCTCCCCGGATAAGCCGACGCGCCGGTTCGTGGTCGATTTCGCCAGTGAGTCTCTGAAACGACTCGGCTCGCAGGCCCATTTGACCGCCGATGTGGGCCACTCGTCAGGAGAGTTGAGTAATGTTCTCGTGGAAAAGAACGAGGAATTGGGCATTTGGCGGCTCACCTTCGACCTTACGCCCGAGGAAGGCAAGGACCCAGTGGAACTCCGGGCGGTACTAAAATCCGGAGCTGACGTGCTCAGCGAAACCTGGATCTATCAATGGAGCATGCGATGAAAGCAGGCTCCGCAGAGCGTATCACCTGGACCGGGCACGAGGCCGTTCTGGAATCGGCCCGAGCAAGCCTGCTGGATTATCTGCGCGATCTCGGGATGCGCGATCCGGCCCTGGTGAATGCACTCGCCCTCGAATGTCTGAACCATGCGCGCAGGCGTGTCGGTCCGGGGTTGCGCGATGAATTGCTGCGACGTGCGATCGAGGAGGTGCAGCGTCGGATGGACGTCGCCGTCGCCCGCTGGCTCGGCCTGAACGCCTCGCGCGATGCGCACACCATCGCCGGAGCGCGTGCCGCACTGCTGATGTGCAGGAAGGTTCCTTCCACCGATTTCCTGTTCGATGATCCGGAACCCGACCCGGAGTTCGTCTCACGGCTGAAGGCTGTACTGCCGATGGCCACACCTCCCGAGTCACCGCGGGCGATGGCGCCCCAAAAGCTCGATTTCTTTCTCTTCAAGTCGGCCTGAGCGCGACTTGTTTCGTCATGCCCATGTCTGACATCGCCGCTTTTCCCCGCAGCATCCGCGCGATTCGCAGGTTCCTCTTCTTCACGCTGGTCTTGTTGACCACTTTCGCTGCACTGGCCATGATTGCCAGCGCGTTCCAGCAAAACGGCATCACGCCGCAGGAATTGATCCTGCTTCTGCTGTACACGCTATTGATTCTCTGGATCAGCACCTCCTTCTGGGCCGCCACGATCGGGTTTTGGCTGCTGCTCTGGGGCGGTGACCGCAAGGGGATTTCCCGGCTGGCGCCGCGCGTCGCGCCCCGGCCAGGCGACACGACACCGAAACGGACCGCGCTCGCCATGCCGATTTACAACGAGGACCCGGTCCGCGTGTTCGCAGGCTTGCGAGCCATCTACCAATCGTTGCTGGACACCGGCCGGGCCGACGAATTCGAGTTCTTTATTCTCAGCGACTCTCGGAATCCGGATGTCTGGGTGGAAGAGGAAGTCCAGTGGTACCGCATGTGCTGCGATTTCGACGGCCATGGCAAGATCTTCTATCGCAATCGCGAGAAGAACATCGCCCGGAAAAGCGGCAACATCGAGGAATTTTGCCACCGGTGGGGTGGTCGCTATCGCTACATGATCGTGCTGGACGCCGACAGCCTGATGACCGGAGCGACGCTGACCAAGATGGTCGATCTGATGGAAGCCCACGCCAATGTCGCACTGATCCAATCGCCTCCGCTCCCGGTCAATCATAAGTCCTTGTTTGCCCGGATTCTGCAGTTCGGCAGCAGTTTGTATGGAGACATCTTTACTGCCGGTGCCTCGTTTTGGCAGTTGGCCGACAGCAACTACTGGGGTCACAATGCCATTCTCAGGGTGAAGCCTTTTATGGATCACTGCGGGCTGCCCAAGCTGCCGGGCCAGGAGCCGTTCGGAGGTGAGATCCTGAGCCATGACTTCGTTGAAGCGGCGCTGCTCCGCAAGGCGGGTTGGGAAGTCTGGCTGGCGTACGACCTGAAGGGCAGCTATGAAGAGCTGCCGCCAACGCTGATTGACTACGCGAAGCGCGACCGCCGCTGGTGCCAGGGAAATCTGCAGCATCTCAGGATGATTTTCGCGCGTGGTTTCTCCGGTCTGAGCAAATTGCACTTCACCATGGGGGTCATGTCCTATCTGTCCTCGCCTCTGTGGTTCCTGTTCCTGTTGGTGACCGGCTTCGAGGCGTATGTACAGAGCCAAACGATGCCAGTCTACTTCTTTGGTGACAACCTGTTTCCGGTGTGGCCGGAGTCATATGCGGTCGAAATGACCACGGTGCTGTTGGTTACCCTCGCGATGTTGTTTCTGCCCAAGGTGTGGGGTTTGATTCTCTTCCTGGTGCGCGGCAAGCAGCGCAAAGCCTACGGGGGGTTCTTCCGGGTACTGTTGAGCGTGGTGCTGGAGAGCGTTTTTTCCGTGCTGACGGCGCCGATCCTGATGCTCTATCAAACCAAGTTCGTGATCGCGATCCTGTCCCGGCGCAGCACCGGTTGGCCTCCGCAGCAGCGCGGCGATCATCGTCTGAGCCTGAAGGAGGCGATCCTCGCTCACGGCGGTCAGACCCTGATCGGTCTCCTGGTCGGTGTCGTCAGCTACCTGTATGTGCCCAGTTTCTTCTGGTGGTTCACACCCGTGCTCGCCGGGCTGGTGTTCGCGATCCCGCTGTCGATCCTGTCAAGCAGCACGGCGTTGGGCTTACTGGCCAAGAAACTCGGCTTGTTCTTGACCCCCGACGAATCCAACCCGCCGGATGTGATCCGCTACTTGCGCGCCAATCTCGAGGCCGCATCCGCCACCGAAGACGGAGAACGGGATGAGCAGCAAAAGATTGCCGATCCTGCGGTGTGTGCACTGCACATGGCACTGCTCCCCGACCGTTTGGCCAAGAAACGGGTGCGGCACCAGCTCAAGGCGCTGGTGTATCAGGCCGTCGAAGAAGGTCCCGCCAGTTTGTCGTCAAGCGACAAGCGCGCGCTGGTCGCGGATCCGGAATCACTGCTGCGTATTCATACGCTGGCGTGGCACCGCACTCATTCTCCGTGAGAAGGGCACGTGCCCGGCGTAACTGAGCGGCGACGCCCATTTGCAGTGATGCCGGTTCGGACGCTTTCGGTGCCGATCCAGTAGCCGCAAACGCGTCATGAGCGCTGCGGTCGTTGATCTCTTTCCGCATCGGATTATTGCAGCGCTGAGCGGAGGTGACACATGCCCCAAGATACGCTCTCGATCATCCTGGCCGGAGGCGCAGGTTCCCGGCTGCACCCTTTGACTGCGGAACGCGCCAAACCGGCAGTCCCGTTCGGTGGGAAGTATCGGATCATCGACTTCACGCTCAGCAACTGCCTGCACTCCGGTCTGCGCCGGGTGCTGGTGCTGACGCAGTACAAATCGCATTCGCTGCAAAAACATCTGCGGGACGGCTGGAGCATCTTCAACCCCGAAATCGGGGAGTACATCACGCCGGTACCACCGCAGATGCGGATCGGCAATTCATGGTACGCGGGAACGGCGGATGCCATTCTGCAAAACCTCTATTTGCTGGAACGAAGCCATGCCGGATGCGCGCTGATCCTCGCCGGCGATCATATCTATCGCATGGATTATGCCGCGATGATTCGCTTCCACCGCGAGCGGAAAGCGGATCTGACGATCGCCTGCATGAGGGTCCCGCTCGCCGCCGCCAGCGCCTTTGGCGTCATGGAGCTGGATGACGCCCACCGGGTCCGCAGCTTTCACGAGAAGCCGCAACAGCCGACGCCCGCCGCGGATGACCCGCACAGCGTGTTGGTGTCGATGGGTATCTACGTTTTTTATATGGACGTGCTGTGTCGTGAGCTGCGGGTCGACCACGACGATGCGGCATCGCGCCACGACTTCGGCAAGGACCTCATCCCCCGGCTGATCGAGACCCATCGCGTGTGCGCCTATCACTTCGGCGGGGATTCGGGCCGAGTCACGCCGGATCGGTACTGGCGGGATGTCGGTACCATCGATTCCTACTATGCCGCCAACATGGACCTGCTGGCTCCGGTTCCGCCGATGAACCTGTATCAACTCGACTGGCCCATCCGCACCTATCATGGTCAGCACCCGCCGGCACGCGTGGCTTCCGGCGCAGCCGGACAGCACGGAGAACTCGTCAATTCGCTGCTCAGCAGCGGCACGGTGATTTCGGGCGCCTCGGTGCGCAATTCGATCCTGTTCTCCCGGGTGTACGTGGCCGAGAACGGCGAGATCGAGGATTCAATTCTGTTCGACGGCGTGCAGACCGGGTTCGGCGCGCGCCTGCGGCATTGCATCGTCGACAAAGAAGTCGTGATCCCCCCCGGTGAGCGCATCGGATTTGACCGGGCGGCCGACGCGGCCCGTTTCCCGGTTTCGGCATCCGGGATCACCGTCGTGCCCAAAGGCTACCAGTTTCCCGATGCGCATCATGCCCCGAGGCCCGGATGCTGAATCGGACGCCGCGGGGCTACGCCCCGCGCATTCTTCGGGGGTCGTGCGAGATATCCTGCACGCGCATTTTAAATTGGCCGGTGCGCCGGTCAGCGAGGAAGTAGTGCAGCGAGCGGTGGACGGTTTCGAAGGATATTTCACCCCAGGGAATGTCTTCTTCGTCGAACAGCTGCGTTTCCAGACTCTCCGCGCCGGCTGAAAAGCTCCCGGACGTCATCTCGGCGAGGAAAAAGACATAAACCTGGGAAATATGCGGAAGGTTGAAAATCGTAAAAATCTCGCCGATCGCGACATCGATGTTCGCTTCCTCGTGCGCTTCGCGTGCAGCGGCCTCGGCGATCGTTTCACCCAGTTCCATGAACCCGGCGGGCAGGGTCCAGAACCCCTTTCGCGGTTCGATCGCACGTTTGCACAGCAGGATGCG
>JALORT010000377.1 GCA_025458755.1 Methylotetracoccus sp. | reverse complement strand
GTCCGGCGGACGACGCGCCTGTGGATCGACAACGAGGCGATCGATCTCTTGTCGCAGATCGTGACCTATTGCCTCGGCGTGGCCCTGTTCCTGGCATTTTCCGAGATCGTTACCGAGTTCTACCATGGCACCGAACACTCCATGGGGCTGTGGTTCCTGATGTTCGGTGCGCATGGCCAAACGGACTTGGTTCCCTGGTATTGGGGCTCCCTGGCGGCCAATGTGACCGCGTTCCTGATCCTGCTGGTGCCGCGGTTGCGCAAGGACTATCGCATCCTGCCCATCGCCTGCGTTCTGGCCTTCAGCGGCATCTGGGTCGAAAAAGGCATGGGCCTGCTGGTCCCGGGCTACATCCCGTCCCCGATCGGTGAGTTCACCCGCTACGTGCCGACGACCCTGGAGATTCTGGTGACGTTGGGTAACTGGGCGCTGGGCTTTCTGATACTGACCGTCTTGTTGAAAGGCGCCATCGGGGTGCTGCTCGGTGACATCAAGAGCTGCCCGAACGGCCAGGCCGCGCAGCCATCATTGCCGGAATCCGCGTAACATGATCATGAACAGATTACCCTGGGCTGCGATTTTCCTGTGGTATTTCGGGGGTTCACCCGCGCCCGCCGCCGCGGATGACATCACCTGCTTCGAAAGCCGCAAGGGCGCTTCCGAATTGAACCAGAGAATGTTGAAGGAAGACCTGCCAAATGTGAAATGCTCCCCGGAAACCGGGGCGGTATTGTGGTGGGGCGATCCTTTCGACGATACCGTCCCGATGGGGAAGATGCCGATCGAGGACGCCGACTATTCGCGGGGCACGGCTGTCATCAAGCCGCGCTCGCCGCGTCTCGGCATGCTTCCCTTATGCGGCGAAACCTGCCACGACGGGGTCACGCCGCCCGGAGAACCCAAGGCGAACTATCCCCGGCAGATCAAGTCGCACAAGAATATCGTGCTGAATGGCACCGATCTGCCGCACGGACGAGGCAGCATCTGGTGCCTCGATTGCCACCATCGCACCGAGCGCAACCAGCTCGTCGACAATTACGGCAATCCGGTCGACTACGATCAGCCGCAGCTCTTGTGCGGGAAGTGCCACGGCGATGTTTATCGGGATTGGCGCGACGGCATCCATGGCAAGCGCATCGGCGAATGGGCCGCCACCGGCAAGAAGCGCTGGTTCCTCTGCACCGAATGCCACAATCCGCACAACGTGCAACAGGGCAAACGGAACAGCGGCTTCGCTCAGCATGAGCCGGAACCGGCTCCGGCGCAGCCGAGAGGACTGGACGTCGCGGATCACGAAGCCCCCAGCCCGGCCGACAGCCGACATGACGCCGCGCCCAAGCCGTAGCCAAGCCGGCGATGAACCGCAAGACCCATCTCTATTTCGGCCCGCCGCTGATGCTGCTGACGCAGTCCGACAGTAATACCCTCGAAGTGAGCGGCCGGGTCAATCGCGCGGCGGAACGTTATCTGGAGATCCTGAGGTACCATGGCCTCGAACTCTCGGAGCCCGAGCGCGCGTGCCTGACCAAGATCGCCGGCATCGGCTTCATGACACCCGAGGAAATTCGCGAGCTGCCGGACGATGTCCGGTTTGGCAACTTCGCAGCCGAGGGTTTTGACCCAGAGGCTCTAGCCGACAAACTGGAGGCGGCAAGTTTTGCAGACCTGGTCGCGATCGTGGAATCCCTGGGACTTTGATTTGGCTTTTGAACTGAGCCTATGGCTTTTCAGACAACCGGATCGCGGTCACGCAAGTATCGTAGTGCTTGGCCCGAATCGGCATGGGGCATTCGGGTGTTCCGGCGTCGCGGAAAGGTATGATCCAACCGGACATGCCGCAAGCGGCACCCCCGAGCATGAAAGCCGCTTGCGGCCTGCACGGTTTCCCTCACCCCAGCCCTCTCCCGCCTGCGGGAGAGGGAGAGCTAAGGAGTCGCGTAGCGACGCTTCACGGTAACGAGTTGCACTCTCCGCGACAGCTAGTAACGTGGTTTACTCGCGCCAGCACCACACCCCCGACCTGCGGTCGCATGACCAGTTGAGTCACATTCTTCTGAGGGGCGTATTGCTGGTGGCCGACGGCGCCTCGCTGGTGCTGGGTCTGTTGCTGCTGGGGCTTTATCGCAGTCAGTTGGTGCAGGAGCGAGCGGAATTTACGCTGCAGTTGAACAATATGCTGCGTGTAACTCTGGAAAACGCGATGCTGAAGCGTGATGTCGACGGCTTGCGGGACATCGTGGCACAGATTGGCCGACTGAAAGGGATCAGCACGGTGCTGCTGACGTCGCCGGCCGGCGAGGTCAGATTCGCTTCCGACCCACTCCTGCTGGGGCGGCAGATGCCCGATCTGGCGTTGGCCGCCAGGTCGGGCGCTTCGGTAAGCCGCTTCGAACGAACGGAATCGGGTTTGGAACTGCTGCGCTCGATCAACCCCGTACCCAACCAGGCGCGTTGCGCGGCCTGCCACGGCGCCGTGGCCAGTCACCCGCTCAACGGCATTCTGGTCATCGATTACGAGGCTGCTCCGATCCGCCAACGCGCCTATCGCAGCGCCGCGTTGCTGACTATCGCCGGGGCCGCGGTGCTGGCGCTGATGCTGGCCACGCTCTGGTGGTTGCTGCGGCGCCATGTGATTGCGCCGCTGGCAGGACTGGATGCCGCGACGCGCGCCCTCGCGTCGGGCGATCTGCAGGTGCGGGCTTCGACTACCGGCAATGACGAGATCGGCCGCGCCGCCGCCAACTTCAACCTGATGGCCGAACGGCTTGCGCAGCAAATCGCGCTGGCCGAAGGGCAGCAGCGGTATCTCGAAAATCTGCTCGACGGCTTGCCCGATGGGGTACGGATCATTCGCGTGAAAGACTGGCAAGTCGTTCACGCGAACCGTGCATTTTGCCGGCAGTTGGGCAAACCCTTGGAAGCGGCTCAAAATCAGCCCTGCTATCAACAGAGCTTCAATCGCGCAACGCCATGCGTTCCGACGCTTGTTACCTGTCCGATTGCCGAGCTGAAGCAGGCCGGGGACAGCTTGCGCGCCAACCAGCATTGCCTGCGCGAGGACGGTCAACCGTTTCTCGCCGAAGTGCACGCGGCTGTAACCGTTCACGACCTTACCGCGTGCCTGGCCGGTCGGCGCGGGTCGCGCCTGAACGGAGGAGAACACACGGCAGCGACCGACCACCCTGCCCCCGGATGCACGGGAGCGGCGGGATAAAAAAATCGCAAAAATGTTGCGAAAAGACTTGACAAGGTTTTTCGTCCGAATTGCTGGTTTTGGGGTCAGTCCGACCCATCCT
>JALORT010000376.1 GCA_025458755.1 Methylotetracoccus sp. | reverse complement strand
AAGGCGGCAGGACTCTCTCCGGAATACGTCTGTTCGGCGTGCCTGGGAATGAATCACCTGGAAAAGCCGGAAGCTGACAAAGTGGCCAAGAAGCTTGGCCTGGGCAAGGAAATGTCGACCGCGTTGCAGCGTTTTCCGATCAAGACGTGGGACAGCACCATTCCGACCGATCCGTCGATTTACCGGTGGTACGAAATGATGAATGTCTACGGTGAGACCATCAAGGAAATGATCAACGAGAAGTTCGGCGACGGCATCATGAGCGCGATCGATTTCACCATGAACATCGACCGGCAGGAAGATCCCAAGGGGGATCGCGTGCTGGTCACCATTAGCGGAAAGTTCCTGCCTTACAGGTCCTGGTAGGGGTGCCAATGACGAGGCAACACGATTGGTAATGAAAGTGCGGCAACTCGAATGACCGGGTCGCCGGTGTTGCCCGGGCGTCACCCCGAAAGAACGCAGGAATCACACAGAACATACGAGTTAGGGCTCCTCAAATCCGGTTAACTCAACCTCCTGTGCCGGATGTCCTAGGGTTGCCGCCTCTTCGTGAGGCGGCTTTTTTTTGTGTGTGCCGTCGGACAATCCCGGGCGATTGTACCTGCGGCGAGCGGAAGGTGTGAATGTTGGTCAGGGGTTCTGTTTTTTTCGAGGTTGGCATGCCAAAACAGGGTCGGTGACCCGTGAGGCCAAGTGAGGTGAAAAATGGTTGCGCGTGATCCCCATCGTTTCAGCAATGAACTGGATGAAACGGCAGTTGAGCGTATCGCGGCACGGCTGGAGAGCCGGGCCCAGGACGACGTATTTGCCCGGCTGCTCGATCAATATGTGGCGAGACTGCGCTTGCCGCCAAAAGCCCGGGTGCTGGAGGTCGGGTGCGGGACCGGGGCCGTACTGCGATCGCTCGCCCGCCGAAATGATTTCACCGGTACGGCTATAGGCGTCGATCAATGCCGACCCTTCCTTGATATTGCGGGCACCCTCGCTCAGACCGAGGGATTCGGTGATCGACTCGCTTTTCAGGTGGGTGATGCGCACAAGCTCGACTTTCCGTCGGGGTCATTCGATATCGTTATCGCCCACACGCTGGTCAGTCACGTCACCGCGCCCATTGCGGTCCTGAGCGAAATGTCCCGGCTTGTCCGTCCGGGTGGAATCGTGGTGGTTTTCGATGGCGATTACGCCTCGCTGACCTACGCGTATCGGGATCACAGTTTCGGTCAGAGAATGGACGTGGCCCTGGCGAACTCCACCTTCAACAATCCCCGGATCATGCGCGATCTTCCGCGCCTGCTGCCTGGGCTGGGTCTGGAGCTGGATGCGGCATGGGGCGATGCCGTGGTCGAGATCGGTCAGGCCAGCTACTTCAAGTCTTTCGCGGAGACCTATGTTCCCTACGTCAAAAAGTCCGGCATGTTGCCGGAACAATCGATCGAAGCCTGGCACCGGGAGCAGCGTCAGGCGATGGAAAACGGAACCTTCTTCGCGGCATGCAATTACTACACGTACCTGGCCCGTCGCGTATGACGTGCATGGCACTCGGCCTGCCGCGTGGGCGAAAGACCGGAGCACCCGCTGCAGCAGCGCTTGAACCGGGGCATTGCCCCGTGCGCAGCCTGTGGCGCTGCACCGCTTCATTGATCGAGGCGTCGTCTTTTTTGTGCCGGCGTTCCAGCACGCTCTTTCCACCTATTGGGCGCACCGAATGCGTGCATCGACGGGCATTTCGAGACTATAGCCAACCCCTATGGGGCCTATCGGAATTTAGTCTTGGAATTCAATAAATGAATGGCGCATAGTTGATCACATCAAGCAACTAAGGTGTGGTCGAGCGCTCCGAGTGTTCAGTGCCGGCCAGCGATACACCCGGTTTTTGATGTTTGGTCATTAGCAAGAGTCAGATTGCCGTATTCGAAAATCGAATAGCAGGTTCTACGGCAAACCGACTTGTTCGTAATCCAAATTAGGAGTCGAAAACAATGTCATCGTCTACCAGAGAAGAGGTGCTGCGACACATCAACGTCGTCGGGCAGTTGCAGCCGGCGCTGCACAAGCAGACGCACGCCCCAGCCCCCACCGAAATCGACCATACGCTCTTCAGGGCCTACACGCGCACGGTGCATGATGTCGCCGGCGAGCCGGATGTGCCGATCGAGTATCACGAGAAGGAAGAAGAGGTGTGGGAACTGAATACGTTCGCCACCTGCGAATGCCTCGCCTGGCGCGGCGTGTGGACTGCGGAGGAGCGTCGCCGCAAACAGAACTGTGATGTCGGCCAGACCGTATATCTCGGTATGCCCTACTACGGTCGCTGGCTGCTGACCGCCGCCCGCATCCTGGTCGACAAGCAGTACTGCACGCTGACCGAGCTGCACAACAAGATGGTCGAACTAAGGGAGCGCGCGAAGTCCGGGCAGGGTCTGGGCGAGTATCTCCCCGCGAAGACCAAGTAACCAGACGAGGGGAAAACGCTATGAGCAACAAACCACATTACGACAGAACCCATCACGCCAAGATCGCCACCGGTATCGGCGACCCGCAGTGCTTCAAGGGCCAGGCCGGCAAGGCCAAGTTCAAGGAAGGCGACCGGGTCCGCATCAAGGACCTGCCCGACCTGTTCTACACCCGCACCATGACCTATACCCGCGGCGCGGTCGGCACGATCGTCAAACTGGTGTACGAGAGTCCTGCGGCAGAAGACGAGGCCTTCGGCAACGAGGATCACTCCGAGTGGTTCTACAGCATCGTGTTTGCGCAGAAGGAGCTTTGGCCCGAGTACAGCGACACCTTCTCCAACGATACCGTCGAGACCGAGATCCCGGAACGTTATCTTGAGTCGGCCTGAATCGACTCACGGACATTATTGAAAAGAGGAACTACACATGTCTGATCATCACCACGACCACGACCATGACCACGATCACAGCCACAAGCCGGCGCCGATGGTCGATGAAGTGAGCGATTTCGAAATTCTCGAAATGGCTGTTCGCGAACTCGCGATCGAAAAAGGGCTTTTCTCCGCTGAAGACCACCGCGTGTGGAAGGAATACGTGCACACCCTCGGCCCGCTGCCCGCAGCGCGCCTGGTTGCCAAAGCCTGGCTGGATCCCGAGTACAAGAAGCTCTGCATTGAGGATGGCGTCGAGGCCAGCAACCCGATTCTGGGGCAGTCGCCTGAGTGGTATCGCACCCCGAACTACCGCCGCCGCCTGGTGCGCTGGCCGCGCCAGGTGCTGACCGAGTTCGGTCTGCAGTTGCCGCCGGAAGTTGAGGTCCGCGTTGCCGACTCCAACCAGAAGACCCGCTATATCGTCATGCCGGTCCGTCCTGAAGGCACGGAAGGCTGGACCGAGGATCAACTGGCCGAGATCGTGACGCGCGATTGCCTGATTGGCGTTGCGGTGCCGAAACCCGGCATTACCGCAAACGCTAAGCGGCCCGTGATCAAGGCGAATCGGCCGGTTCATCACGACCATTGAGTTCGGGGTTTTCACTTATCAAGGAGTGAATCATGGCGATAGTTGAAAAAAGCAGTCTCGGTGCGGCGAGCGGATGGCAGGGTACCGATCTGACACCGATTGGCGTACTCGAGGACGTCCGCGGTCGCGGACGGGTTTGGGAGGACCTGGCCGCGCAGTATGGCGTCACGAATCCCGACCCTCCATGGAAGATCGACCTGGAGGCGACCTGCGACATGCTTGCGGCCGATTCCTGTGTCAAGCCCTACGATCAGGTTGAGCCGGGTTCATGCGCGCTGCCTTCGCTCGAGCGCCGTGCCGAAGAGGACGACTTGTCCGAAACGCTTTACGAAGATGTGCCCTTCCCCGAGCGGCAGCTCCTCGCCCTGGCACACTCGCTGATCAAGC
>JALORT010000375.1 GCA_025458755.1 Methylotetracoccus sp. | reverse complement strand
ATGGTTCTCGTCTATTTTGGCTTCCTGCTGCTGCTTCCGCTCGACATCCTCACTCAGCTGATCCGCCTCTTCAGCCTGCTCGGATTACCGACCGTGATTGCGGGAGCCCTCAGCGTCGGGGCGGTCGGCTACCTCGGGTATGTCATTTATCGCATGCCGAGTCTCTACCAACTGGTGCTCGACATCGGCGTCGAGTTGATATCGTTCGGTCATGCCCAACTCAAGCGTTTCGATCCACTGATCGATAGCGCCCGCGTGACGCCCGCGAAGAATCCCAGTACGGCCTGATCCGCTGCCTCGGTAGCGGCTGCTCCGATCATGCAGGCAGGAGCAGAGCGATCTCCCGGAGCCACGAACACGCGCAATCCGTAGAGGATACTTCTCCTGTCAACGGCGGAGACTCGCCGCTCAACCCGCGCCACATGTCATGAATTCGTCTCCCAACGCCGCGCTGCTCGCCGAATGGCGGTCCCGGGCCCTGGAATTCGAGCAGGCCGTGAAACAGTGTGTGGTCGGCATGGACCACGCTGTTCGGCAGATCACTCTGGCGATCTTCGCTCGCGGCCATGTCATGCTGGAAGGCGATGTCGGCGTCGGCAAGACGACGCTGCTGCGCGCCGTCGCCCGCGGCATCGGCGGTGCGTACGAACGGGTCGAGGGCACCATCGACCTGATGCCCAACGACCTGGTCTACCACACCTACATCAACGAGCACGGGAAGCCACAGGTCGACCCGGGGCCGGTGCTGAAACATGGCGAGGCGCTGTCGGTCTTCTTCTTCAACGAGGTCAACCGCGCCCGTCCCCAGGTGCATTCGCTGCTGCTGCGCGTGATGGCCGAGCGCACGCTGACCGCGTTCAATCGTGAACACGTTCTACCCCATCTGCAGGTTTTCGCCGACCGCAACCGGGTCGAGAAAGAAGAAACCTTCGAGATCCCGTCCGCCGCGCGAGACCGGTTTCTAATGGAACTGCACATCGAAACACCCGAGGACCGTGACCAGCGGCTGGCTCTGGTCTTCGACCCGCGCTTTCATGACGTGGACCGGCTGATCGAAACAGTACGGCCGGGCATCCTACCCTATCGGGACATCGCCGGCTTCGCACCGGTGATCCAGCGGGAGATCCAGGCCAGCGCAGCACTGCAGACCTATGCGCTGAATCTATGGCAGGCGACCCGGACCCCGAAAGCGTTCGGCGTTCAGGTACCAGCGGTCGACATGGATCAACTGATTCTGGCCGGAGCCAGCGCCCGCGGCATGAGCATGATGATGCGGGCCGCTCGGGTGGCGGCTTGGATGGACGATCGCGATTACCTGATTCCGGAAGACATTCGGAGCGTGTTTCAGGAAACGACAGCCCACCGTATATTCTTCCATCCGGTCTACGAACTGCGGCGATCGGATTTGATCGCCGAGCTGATGTCCGGAATCCTGAGCCACGTCGCCGCGCCTTGATTCCGGAATTTCATTATCGGGTCCGCTGGCGTTCTCATCGCGCGCATCCGGGCCATCATCGCAGCAATCAAGTGGGCGGCGGCGACGAGTTCGCCGGCCACGCACCGCTGGTGGCCTACCCCGACCCGCGCAACATCGACGTGCATGCCACGCTGCACGACCCGTTCGGCCAACTGATGGTTCGATTGTTTCGGCAGCGGAGCTCGTTGCCGGTGTACGTGATCGCCGATTTGTCGGCCTCGATGGGCTTCGGCAGTCCGCGGCGCAAACTTGACACCGTCGCCGATTTCACAGCGGCGGCCGCCTATTCCGCCTACCGGACCGGCGATCCGTTCGGTTTCTTCGGCGGTGATGAGGCGTTGCGCTGGGACCTGCATCTGCCGCTGCGCTGGTACAAAGGGGTCTCACCCGAATTCCGCCGAAAACTCGCGACGAGCGAGCCGCTCGGCGCGTCTGCGGCCGCACTGCGCCAGATCGCGCCGCTGTTGGGACGTCAACGCAGCCTGGTGTTCCTGGTCTCAGATTTTCACTTTTCGCCCGATGACACGGCGGCGCTGCTCGACGCATTGATCCACCATGACGTCGTTCCGATCGTCGTTTGGCGCGACGAGGAGTACACCCAGCTGCCGACCTGGGGCTGGATCAATCTGCAAGACCCGGAAACCGGCGAATGCCGCCGGATGTTCATGCGTCCCGGGGTCCGGGACGATTTCCAGCGGCGTTTTGCGAAGCGCCGGGAGGAACTCGGCACGCTCTGTCAGTGCTACGGACGGAAACCCTTTTTCATCGCCAAGGAACTGGACGCCGATCGGCTCTCGGAGTATTTCCTGACCGGGTCATGATAGGAAACGATCGTGCTGTTCAGCTGTTCAGGTCGTCCGTCTGGCTGGTGCTGGTCGGACTCCAGGTCGCCTGCACCGAAAAGACATCCTCACCGGTAGTGGCGCTGGAAGCAAGGCGCGACTTCGGCTATACGGTAGGCAGCCTGGTCGACCACAGGATCGTGGTCGATCTGCCGCCGAATACCTCGGTCGACCCCAAACTCCTGCCGAGTCCGGGACCGGTCAACGACTGGCTGGATCTGCGGACGCTCCATTGGTCCATGCCCCGCGATGACCGCTTGCAGATCGATCTCACCTATCTGATTCTCCGCGGCGTGAAATCTCCGGAACCCACCGCGATCCCGGCCCTGACCCTGAGTGTTCGCCACGGGGATGCGATCAGCGAACTGCACGCTCCAGACTGGCCGTTTACGTTGATGCCGGTCATCCCGCCGGGCATTCCTGACGAAAAACTGGAGATCCGCGGCATGCGGTCGCGGCCCGCGGCCAGTGGCAGTGGGGAGCAGTGGGCGCTGGCCGGATCGTTGTTCGCGGCTGCCGCCTGCGCCTTCCTGGTCGCGTGGCGGCGCGGGCTGTTTCCCTCTCTGGGCTCCCCTGCCCCATTCACCGCTGCGCTGCGCGAACTGGGGCACCCGAGCTTCGCATTGAACCCGGCGGAACGCTACACGGCGGCCCTAAAACGGATCCATCGGGCGATCGATCAGACCGCGGGATCGGCGGTTTTCCCGGCCAGCCTCGCTGCATTTCTGGATCGGCACCCGGCATTCACCCCTCTCCGCGCCGAATTCGAGCAGTTTTTCCGGGCGTCGCAACGCCATTTCTTCGCGACCACCGATGGCGACCGCGGCGGTGATGCGGAATGGCAGGCGCTGGTCGATTTTTGCCGCCGCTGCGCCCGGGCCGAACGAGGACCGCGTTGAACCTCGGTTTTGCGATGCCTTGGCTACTGCTCGGCGCGATCACCGTGTTGCTGCCGTGTATTCCAGTCTCCACATGGTGCCGCAGGACTCCTTCTCCCAGATCGCTGACCGGTTCGTCAAACTGTGCGCGAGTCTATCGCTGCTTGGCATGATCCTCGGCGTCGCCGGTCCTTTCCTGCGCGAACAGTGGGTGGATCGGGTTGGGACCGGTGCCCACATCGTGCTGCTGGTGGACCGCAGCAGCAGCATGAACGAGAACTTTTCGGGACGCTACCTCGGCGGAGCCTCAGCGGAGACGAAGAGCGCCGTCGCCCGCCGGCTGCTGGCCGAATTCGTGGACCGAAGAAAAGATGATCTGATGGCCGTGGTCGCATTCAGCGCCGCACCGATTTACGTGTTACCGCTGACGCAGGACCACGCCGCGGTGTTGGCGGCGATCGACAGCTTCGCTGAGCGCGGTCACGGTGTGACCAACATCGGGTCAGGCCTGGTCATGGCGCTCGATTTTTTCGTCGGACGCCCGGTGACCGGTTCCCGCGTCATCTTGCTGGTATCGGACGGTGCCGCACGGATCGACGAGGAGACCCGAGCCCGGATCGGACAAATGTTCACCGACACGCAGGCACGCCTGCACTGGATTTACCTCCGCAACCGGACCAGCCCGCGACTCGCGGACAAACCGGAAAACCCCGGCGAATCGACCTCGCCGGAGTACTTTTTGCACGAATACTTCCAGCATCTCGACGTCCCTTACGAAGCGCACGAAGCCGAGAATCCGGAAGCCTTACGCGATGCCATTGGCGAAATCGAAAAGCTGACGAATGAGCCGCTGCATTATCAGCAGAAACTGCCCCGGCAGGATTTGTCCACAACATTCTACCTGGCGGCGCTGGTATTTCTGATTCCGGTGCTGATCTCGCGGGCGATGGAGATCGAACGGTGGCAGACATGAAGAAGTTTTGGCTCAGCGAACCGGTGCTCATATCCCTGGGTGCGGCGTTCCTGCTGCTCGCGGCCTCTATCGGGCTGCGCGTGTGGGACGGCTATCGCCTCGACCGATGGAGCGCCGCCCCGGACACGATCGAGATCACCGAGGCGACGCCCCCGGAGCTGGTGTTCGCTGCCGCGCGATGGAAGGACGAGCAGGGCGATTATCAGCAGGCGCTAAGCCTTTACGGTGCGGTACAGCAGGCGGGCAGCCATGAGTTTCAGGCAGCCGTCCGCTACAACATGGCAACCATCTACTTGCGCGAAGCGGCGAAACTCTGGAATGCGGTCGGCGTCCTGGAGCACGCGCGCGTCAGCACGCTGGTGCAAATGGCGAAGGAAAACTACCAGGCGGTGCTGCGTATCGAACCCGAAAACTGGGACGCGCGGTTCAATCTGGAATACGCCTACCGCATCACCCCGCCGCCTCGGGAACGCCCGAAAGCAGATTTTCAAGGCACCAAGACGAGCGTCTTTTCGACACTGCCCAGCCTTCCGGGTGGCGGACCTTGAAGCTTTCGCAACTGCCCCGGAACTGGCGGTTCTGGTTCACGCTGCTGGCGTCGATCACGCTGCTGGCGGCGTGTTTCCACCCGAAAGCACCGCTCGAGCAGAAGGTCTACCGCTTTCTGTTCGTGATCGATATCACGCAGAGTATGAACAGCCGCGACGTACAGTGGGACGGTCAGCCGATCGATCGTCTCGGCTACGCCAAAGAAGCGATTCGGTATGCGCTGATGGATCTTCCCTGTGGTTCGGAGGCCGGACTTGGCCTGTTTACGACTCGGAACACGGAGGTCTTGTTTGAGCCGATCGAGGTCTGCGAACATCTTCCCATCATCGACGACGTATTGACCCACATCGACTGGCGCATGGCCTGGGCCGCGGACAGCTACATCGCGGAAGGCCTGTTCAGCGCGTTGCGACATCTCAGCAAGCGGCCGGCTCCGGTGAGTCTCGCATTCTTCACCGACGGCCAGCAGACGCCGGAGGAAACGATCCAGCCCAATTTTCCGGGCAAGCCGGGCGACCACCAAGGACTGATCGTCGGCGTCGGCGGGCTGCAGCCGGTGATGATTCCGAAGCTGGATCGAGACAATCAACTGATCGGCTACTGGGAAGTCCGCGACATCATCACTCCGGTGACCACGACTGAGTACCAGCAGGCCAAACCCGGGTCTCCCGAGTTCACTGCACAAGATGGGTACTACTTGTCGCGAGTGCATGATGACCGGCTGAAGCGTCTTGCCGGCTTGACCGGTCTGGTATACCACCGCCTGTCGGATTTCCGCGAACTGAGCCGGGCTCTGCGGGCGCCCGCTTTCGCCGAAACCCGCCGCGTGGAGTCGGACCTGAGCGCGCCTCTGGCGGGCGCCGCCGGTCTGCTGCTGCTGGCGAGTTTTCTCCGCTGGCCCCGGCGCCGGCCA